>NZ_JAPFPW010000013.1 GCF_026155325.1 Desulfobotulus pelophilus
TGGTTGGATGATAACTTTGGTGTCCGATATTTTCAACTTACCCCAGTATGCCTTGTGTCATATTGATTGCACCTCGTTGGTGATAGGTTTTGTTTGTCGCAATCAATCTGTCATCCTGTTTTTACAGGATCAACGGGTTTTTTTGTTTTTTTTGATGAAAGATCAGGGTTGCCGGGGTTCTGTAAGGCTAGGGAGTCTGGATAAAGCTGTCTATGTGGTTGCGTACCCCTCTGGCTATGGCCTTCGCCAGGGCTTGCTGGTTGCCGGAATCCATTAGCCACAAAGCGTCCTGCGGTGATGTGAGGTTGCCTGCTTCAATGAGTATGGCGGGCATGGTAAGGGGTTTGAGCATGAACATATCGGCCTGCTGGACACTTGTTTTTCTTGGAATTTCTCTGGAGGTCAGGGCTTCCGCCAGAGATTGTGCCAGAAGAGCGCTCTGGCGGTTGTAGGGCAGGGCGCCATGGTCCCATAGCGGGGTGGCGGCTGCATCTGCACCGGCCGGGTCAGGAGGCAGGTGGAAGATTCGGATGGAACCCGGAGACTGGCTGGATGCGGACCCTGTATGGAGGCTGATGAAAAGGTCTGCGCCGGATCGATTGGCGCTTTCAGCGCGCTGGACCATGTTCGGGTTGTTATCCCTCTCTCTGGTCATGATCAGGGTGCAGTGTTCCTTCAGTTCCTTCTGGATGGCGAGAGCCAGCCGGAGAGTGATGGTCTTTTCCATCGCACCGGCCATGCCTTCCACGCCGACATCTCCGCCTCCGTGGCCAGGATCAAGAACCACAACCGGCTTACCTGTTGTGGTGGAAAAATTTTTTGCTGTACCGGCGGCAGGGTAAAGGAAGCACGAGACAAACAGCAAAACAAAAAAAATATATTTGTTTCGGGTGTTTGCCCTTGAGGTTTTGCAGTGCGTCTGGAAGTGGCTTTTTTCTTGACACATATGGATGTCGTGATTAAATTTAAAAGATTGCTCTCAGCCTTGCCCTTATGCGGGTTGGGGCTGGTACTGTCCAAAGGTTAAATAGTAGGGTAAACATGTTGGTTCCGTCAAGCCGGACTTTGTCATGCACAGGGAACAGTGGGTATGAAAGTATGTCGTGGGTCTAAAAATGTCTGAAACAATAAATGTTTTAGGCGTTTTTTGTTTTTTTATGGTAAAGGCAGTTTCGGGGTGGAATGGCCTGTATGCCCGCCCAGATTCCGGCGCAGAAAACCATTTTGGATTCGTTATCAGCAGGCCCCCATGGGCGCTTAGGGTTTTTACGAAGAAAGGATCATCATGCAAGTTACGGTAGAAGATCTGAGCACGGTCAAAAAGACCCTGCACATTGAGATTCCAGGTGAAACGGTGGCCAAGGCAGTGGACGCCGCCTATCAGGATCTGAAGAAAACCGTGAAGATTAAGGGTTTCCGTCCCGGCAAGACACCCCGTTCCGTACTGGAGCGCATGTATAAAAAAGATGTTCACGCCGATGTTTCCCAAAAGCTGATTCAGGATGCATTTGTGGGCGCTGTGCGTGATAATAACCTGAACTTTATTGGTACTCCGGATATCGATGCACCAGATCTTGACGTCTTTAATGAAAAAGAACCTCTGAAGGTCGGCATTACTCTGGAGGTTCGGCCGGAAATTGGAGAAGTGGATTTTAAGGGCATTGCCATCCGTAAAACCCTGTACGCCTTCAGTGAAGAGGAGGTGGATGGTCAGATTGAAATGCTGCGTAGAAACCTTGCTAAAAAGGTGCCTATTACAGAGGAAAGACCTGCGAGAGCAGGAGATTTTGTCCTCATAGACTATGAGGGCCGCCTTGTGGGTGGAGACGTCTTTGACGGGACCCCTGTAACGGAGAATCATGCCTACCTTCTCGGCCGGAATACCCTTTCTCCTGCCTTTGATGAAAATCTGGAGGGCATGGCTGTCGGTGAAACGCGTACCTTTGACGTCAGCTATGACGATCAGTATATCAACAAGGCCTTTGCAGGTAAAACCATCTCCTTTACGGTGACTCTGAAATCCATTCATGAGGAAATTCTTCCGGAGTTGGATGCTGATTTTGCCAAAAATTTTGGTGCCTTTGAAAGCGTGGAGGATATCCGGGAAAAAATCAGGGAAAATCTGCAGCAGGGCTATGACAAACGCATTGAGCAGGAAGTGAATGAGCAGATTTTTTCAGAGCTTATAGGAAAAACCAGTTTTGAGGTTCCGGACGTCATGGTAAACTATGAGCTGGAGGGAATTCTGGAAGAGGCGGAAAGGGCTTTTTCTGCCAATGGGGTTACCTTTGAGCAGCTGGGTCAGACGCGGGAAACTCTGGCGGATGAATATCGTGAGCTTGCGGAAAAGCAGGTGCGTCGTCATCTGATTCTGGGGGCCATCATCCATCAGGAAAAACTGAGTCTGGACAAAGATGAGGTTGAGGCTGGACTTGAGGAGCTGGCCAGAAATTTCAACCAGCCTGTGGATCTTATCCGTGGTTTTTATGAGAGCAACCCGGAAAAACTTGAATTTTTACAGCATACCCTGCTTGAAAAAAAGGCCATACAGCTTATTTTAGAAAATAGTGTTATTGAAGAGGTTGCCCCTGAAGCGGTTGAGGCTGCGGATGATGAGGGTGCTGAAGCCTGATGATTTTGCCCGTGCGGAAGGGGTCTGCCCCTTCCGGTGTATCATGCAGATATCGGGCCTAACAGGGAGAAAAGGGAGGTCGTCGTGCCGCTGATTCCCATGGTTGTGGAACAAAGCAGCAGAGGCGAGAGAGCATACGATATTTATTCGCGGCTTCTCAAGGATCGTATTGTTTTCCTCGGTTCCGCAGTAAATGACGAGATTGCCAATCTCATTGTGGCCCAGTTGCTGTTTCTTGAGTCCGAAGATCCGGAAAAAGAAATCAATTTTTATATTAACTCTCCCGGCGGTGTGGTAACGGCCGGCATGGCCATTTATGACACCATGCAGTATATTAAGCCGGATGTGGTCACGGTGTGTATCGGTCAGGCAGCCAGCATGGGGGCCCTTCTTCTGGCTGCGGGGGCTGATGGTAAGCGGTATGCCCTGCCCCATTCCCGTATCATGATCCATCAGCCTCTGGGTGGAGCCCAGGGACAGGCTTCGGATATTCAGATTCAGGCTCGTGAAATTTTAAGAATTAAAGATACGCTGAATCATATTCTTGCCAGACATACCAAGAGGGATCTTGCGTCCATTGAAGCGGATACGGACCGGGATCATTTTATGAGTGGTGAGGAAGCCAAAGCTTACGGCATTGTCGACCATGTGGTGGCCAGCCGGGATGATCTTGCGGCTATTATCGAAAAAACGGAGGGCTAAATGACGGATAACGGCGATACCGGGGACAAGCTTTACTGCTCGTTCTGCGGCAAAAGCCAGAAGGATGTCCGGAAGCTCATCGCAGGTCCTGCTGTCTATATCTGTGACGAATGCATCCAGCTGTGCAGTGAGATCATAGAAGAAGAAGGGGAAAAATCTCCGGAAGCTCCTGAGCATCTGCTGACGCCCAAGGAAGTCAAGGATCGGCTGGATGATTATGTGATCGAGCAGGATGCGGCCAAGAAAACGCTGGCGGTTGCGGTAAGAAATCATTACCGCAGGCTGGAATCCGCAAGCGGACAGAGCGCCCATGATGAGGTGGAAATTCAGAAAAGTAACATCCTTCTCATTGGTCCCACGGGTAGCGGCAAGACTCTTCTGGCACAGACACTGGCCCGCTTTCTGGATGTACCCTTCACCATAGCGGATGCTACCACCCTTACGGAAGCGGGTTATGTTGGAGAGGATGTGGAAAATATCATCCTCTCTTTGCTGCAGAATGCTGAGTATGACGTGGAGCGTGCTCAGCGTGGCATTGTTTATATTGATGAGATTGACAAGATTGCATCCCGTGGAGACAACCCTTCCATTACCCGTGATGTGTCCGGGGAAGGTGTGCAGCAGGCCCTTTTAAAGATTATTGAGGGAACCACAGCCAGTGTTCCTCCCAAGGGAGGCCGCAAGCACCCGCAGCAGGATTTTGTGAAGGTGGATACCTCCAACATTCTTTTTATCTGTGGGGGAACGTTCACAGGGCTGGATAAGATTGTTCAGCGGCGTATAGGTCAGAAATCCATGGGGTTTGGAGCCAAGATTACCAAACCGGGAGACAAGTCTGCCTCTGAGTTGCTGCACTTGGCAGAAGTGGAAGATCTGGTGAAGTTTGGCCTGATTCCGGAATTTCTGGGGCGACTTCCCGTGATTGCCATCCTTGAGGAGCTGAAGGAAGATGCTCTTGTTAAGATTCTGCAGGAACCCAAGAATGCACTGGTCAAGCAGTTTCAGAAGCTGTTCTCTTTTGAGGGCGTGAGCCTGCGTTTTACGGATGGAGCCCTGGTAGCCATTGCCAAAGAGGCTGTCCGCAGAAAGTCGGGAGCAAGGGGGCTCAGGGCCATTCTTGAAAATATCATGCTGGACATCATGTACGAGATTCCATCCCTGGAAAATGTGAAGGAATGTGTAATCAGTGAAGAAGTGGTTCTGAACAAGGAGGAGCCCATTCTTTTATATGCACAGTCCAAACAGCAGGCATAGGGCAGAAACAGGAGCAAGGGTTTTGGGCCGCAGTCTTTCCCGCTGCGGTCTGAAGCCTTTTTTTGTGCCCTGTGTGTCCATAATCTTTTTCCCGGGATATGAGCATGTTTCATTTTTCCGGGTGTTTTTAATCCGAGGATGACAGATATGGCGGTATTGACGCTTCCCCTGCTTCCACTGCGGGATATGGTGCTTTTTCCCCACATGGTAGCCCCTCTTTTTGTTGGCCGAAAAAAATCGATTCATGCCCTTTCTGCGGCCATGAATGATGACCGGCGGGTATTTCTTACGTCTCAGGCCGAAGCGAACGTGGATGATCCTGAAGAAAAGGATCTGGCAGCGGTGGGTTGTGTGGGGCGGGTTCTGCAGCTCCTGAAGCTCCCTGATGGAACGGTGAAGGCCCTTGTTGAAGGAGATTGCCGGGCTCGGATGCTGGCCTGTGAGGAGACGGAGGAAGGTTTTTTTCGCGTTGAGGTAGAGAGCCTTGAGGATACGGGCGTTCAGCCTTCAGAGGCTCAGGCTCTGGTCCGTGCGGTGATGGAAAGTTACCGGGAATATGCCAGTGTGAACAAAAAAACATCTTCGGAAACGCTGGATGCCATTGAGGCAATTCTGGATCCTTCCCATCTCAGTGATGCCGTTGCTGCCCAGTTCAGTTTTAAGATCAGTGACAAACAGCAGCTCCTTGAAACCGAAAATCTGTCGGAACGGATGTTACTTCTGGTGAATCTGATCCGGACGGAAACGGAAATCTTTACCATGGATCAGAAGATTCGATCCCGGGTAAAAAAGCAGATGGAAAAAAATCAGCGCCATTACTATCTCAATGAGCAGATCCGGGCCATACGTAAAGAGATGGGAGATGCGGAAGATGCTCTGGAAGAAATAGAAGTTCTTGAAGGTCGCCTGGAGGAAAAGCAACCTTCGGAAGAGGCGGAGGCCAAGGTCAGGGCGGAGATTCGTAAGCTTAAAATGATGTCTCCGATGTCTGCGGAGGCTACTGTGGTGCGCAATTATGTGGATTGGATTCTGGACCTTCCGTGGAATGAGCTTTCAGAGCTGTCTTCGGATCTGGATGAGGCCGAAGGTGTTTTGAATGCCGATCATTATGGTTTGGAAAAGCCTAAGGAACGGATTCTGGAATATTTGGCTGTACAGAGCCTTGTACAGAAAATCAGGGGGCCTATTCTCTGCTTTGTGGGTCCTCCGGGTGTGGGAAAAACATCTCTGGCGCGGAGTGTAGCCCGGGCAACGGGTCGTGAATACGTACGGCTTTCTCTTGGCGGTGTTCGTGACGAGGCGGAAATCCGTGGGCACCGCCGCACTTACATTGGAGCCATGCCTGGGAAAATTATCCAGTGTCTTAAAAAAGCTGGAACCCGAAATCCGGTTTTCTGTCTGGATGAAGTGGATAAGATGAGCATGGATTTCAGGGGCGATCCGTCAGCAGCTCTTCTGGAGGTGCTGGATCCGGAACAGAACGCCACATTCAATGATCACTATCTGGATCTGGACTATGACCTTTCGGAAATTCTGTTTATCACCACAGCCAACACTCTCCATGATATTCCTCTTCCTCTGCAGGACCGTATGGAGATTATCCGTATTTCCGGTTATACGGAAATTGAAAAATATCACATAGCAAAAGAGCACCTGATTCCCAAGCAGATTGTCCGGCATGGTCTGGAGGCGCCCCAGATTCATTTTACCCGTAATGCGGTATATCATATTATCCGGCATCATACCCGGGAGGCGGGCGTGCGGAATCTGGAACGTGAGCTGGCTTCTGTCTGCAGAAAGGTAGCCCGGGATCTTGTGCGGGGGTCTGGAAAGCCGCCTTTTTCCATTGATGTGGCGGCCGTGCGGAAATATCTGGGAGCAGATCAGTACCGGTTTGGCCGGGTAGAAAAAGAGCACTATGTGGGTACGGTTACCGGCTTGGCCTGGACACAGACCGGTGGTGAGCTGCTTACCATAGAAACCGTGCTGATGCCGGGTAAGGGCGAGGTGACGGTTACGGGTAAGCTTGGGGATGTCATGAAGGAATCCGCAAGGGCCGCCGTGAGCTATGTGCGCTTTCGAAGTGAGGACTTTGGGATTGATCCGGATTTTTATAAGGAAAAGGATTTGCATATTCATTTTCCTGAAGGTGCGGTACCCAAAGATGGTCCCAGTGCAGGTATCGCCATCTGTACGGCTCTGGTTTCTTCCCTTACGGGGAGGCCTGTGGACAGAAATGTGGCCATGACCGGAGAGATTACTTTGAGAGGGAGGGCGTTGCCTATCGGTGGTCTGCGGGAGAAAGTTCTTGCGGCCCACAGGGGAGGCATTGAAAAAATTCTGTTTCCTAAGGAAAACAGTAAGGATCTCAAAGATATACCGGCGTCCGTTTTGAGGAGTGTGCAGTTGATTTCCGTAAGCCATATGGATGAGGTACTGGAGCTGGCGTTGCTGCCACTGGAGCCGCAGAAAAAAAAGCGGAAGAAAATATAAAAAGATGTTTTTTTGCTTGACGGGGAAATGTCTTGCTGGTAGATAGATCTCGCTTTTGTGATGGAAAGATTGTCACAAAGGGGCGAATAGCTCAGCTGGGAGAGCAACGGCCTTACAAGCCGTAGGTCACAGGTTCGATCCCTGTTTCGCCCACCACCATCAAGGGGGTGTAGTTCAGTTGGTTAGAACGCCGGCCTGTCACGCCGGAGGTCGCGGGTTCGAGTCCCGTCGCTCCCGCCAACAAAAAATAAAGACTTGCAGGCTACAAGCTGCAGGTCTTTTTTTATTCCCTTCCTTTATTCCCTTCCTTTATTCCCTTCCTTTATCCCGTCTATGTCATTCACGTTATGGCTCTCTGTGTTCTGTCCATTAGGGGCTCTGCTTGTCTTTCAAATAGTTTTTGTTTCTTATTTCTTGATTTTTGATGTTGGTATTTTCTACAATACACTAGGTGAGAGGCGGACTAGAGGCCAAATGTTTCATGGAAGCACCCCTGTCTGTACGGGCGCTGAATGACAGTACCCTGTGTGAGAGGTCGCGAGCATGAAAGGAGCCATGCTGTAGATAAAGTGTATTGGGTTCTCTTTTCTCTATCCGGCAGGGAAGTCCCCGGATTCAGTGCATGAATAAAATGACGTAAAGGCTTGCGTTTTAATTGTCGAGAGCCCGTCATGTCCGGAGTTCCTGATGGTAAGATTTTTGCTGCAAAAAAAATAAACGTTCGGAAAGGTTTTGCTGACTTCACCAAGGAGGTTTCCATGTACCATTCCATTAAAAAAGTTCTTTATGCCACAGATCTTTCGGAAACAGCCCGGGATGCCATGCGCTATGCTGTGAGTCTTACGGGCCGATACGGCGCAGAAATGTCAAGTCTCCATGTCATACCGGATATCTACGAGGAAATGACACTTTCTACCGGTATTGATATGGATCTCTATTTTGGTATTGACAGGTGGCGGTCCCTGACCAATGAGCGTCTTGCTGGTGCAAAGGATGCGGTTCTGGAACGCATCCGGGAAACCTGCCTGGAGCTGAAGGGCGAAGTGGGTGACTGTCTGGCTTCATGCGAGAGTGTGATGGTAAAGGTTGGTCATCCCGTCAAAACCATCATTGATACGGCCGTTGAAGGAGGCTATGATGTTGTGGTTATGGGGACCCGGGGGCACAGCAAGTTTGAGGACCTGCTTCTCGGCAGTACGGCCAACGGAGTTATTCGTCGTTGCCCTGTTCCTGTTCTCGTTGTCAGGCTTGAGCCGCCGGTGTAGTTTCTGGTTTGTATGTCGCCCGTGGTTATGGGCGGCATGAAAAACGGAGTAAAAAGATCATTACATTTTTCAGATGAAAAAGGGAGAATCATGAAACGTTTTGGATTGGGTTGTGCGCTGTTGATTTTGCTTGCCGCCATACCTGCCTATGCTGGTTTTGGTGCTTCTTTGTACGTGAATCAGTCCAGTGTTGCTGGTTCTCTGATGGCGGATATGGATACGGGAACCGGATACGGTGCCATGGCCCTTGGTGCGGAAGGGGTTTATAAAGATGATGATTTTACAATGCTTTCCGGTATTTTTGCCGTAAAGAATGACAACTTCATGCCGGGAATCCGGTATCTTGTTGGTTTTAAAGGTTTTTATCTGGATGCAGAAAAAAGCGGCGGGCATCTGGATAATTCGGCAACCGGCCTCGCTTTTCTTTTCGGTATGGGGTATGAGCTGGATGCGGGGCTGAATCCATTGCCCATCCCAGTCAGCGTAGATGGCCAGCTTGCAGCTTCTCCCAAGCCTCTGACATGGCAGGAGGGTGAATATTATTGGGAGGCAAGGGCGGGACTTGGGTTCCATGTGCTGAGCAATGCCACCATCCGTCTTGATTTTCGGAGGCTTTCCGCCAAGTTTGAGGATAAGGGTCACAGCTGGTCCAAGGATGATTATAATGTGCTTCTGGGTTACGAAATTCGCTTTTAAGAGCTGTTGCTGATTGTTTTTTTGTGCAGGTAGCTACAGTGGCAAAAAAGGTCTTCCCGAAAGGGAAGGCTTTTTTTTTGCTTTGCAAGCAGGGGTATACGATGCATCCCATCAGTGGATGGCTTTGACAGGGGCAGCTTTTAATCCTTATGCGTTTGTCTGGGAATGCTGCCTGGTGTTGGTGGGTAGCCAGAAGCTGTGCGGTATGGTGTATATGGGGTTCATGGACGGGGGGAATCGATTGGATTATTTTTTAAATCAAAATGTTATTTCTAGATGCTTTTTAATGATCGTGATCATTAAAAAAATGTGATTGCAAAACAAACATGATTATGCCATGTCATGTCAGGCTAAGTAACAAGAGATTTTGTAGTTTGTTCCAGGTTCATGTCTGGCTGGCGAGTTTGAAGTTGCAAGTGGTTTGCGTGTTATTTAGGGGCTATAGATTTTTATTGGATTGTGTTTGGGGTTGTTGCTGGTCTGAGAGAGAGCGGGTGGTGATATTTATTTAAAAAATTAAGATGGAGTTGCCCATGGATGCAAATGAAAGCAAAAAAATACAAATTGATCCCAAGGTTTTTTTCCCATCCCTGATCATTGTTGTTCTTCTCTGCTACCTTACGGTGAGAGATCTTGATGCGTCCAACAGGGTTATCAATGCCGTTTTTCATTATGTAACCCACTCCTGGGGATGGGCTTTCGAATGGTACATGGTAGCCATGCTCATTGGCTGGGTCTGGTTGGTTTTCGGTCCTTTGGCGAGCAAAAAGCTGGGCGATGAGAAGCCAGAATTCAGTACTTTGAGCTGGATTTTTATGATGTTTGCATCCTGCACATCCGCTGCGGTCATCTTCTGGGGTTGCATAGAGGCATATTATTATGTGGCAACTCCTCCCTTCGGTTTTGAGCCTTTTTCTGTTGATGCCAAAAACTACTCCCTTGCTTACAGTCTTTTCCACTGGGGACCCTTGCCATGGGCAACCTACAGCCTCCTGTCCGTTGCCTTTGGTTATTTCATGTTTGTTAAAAAGATTAATGTCATAAGGCCCAGTGGCACCCTTGAAGCCGTTGTAGGAGAAAAGCATTGCAGGGGATTGTTCGGAGTAGCTGTGGATAATCTCTACATTGTTGCCCTGATTCTCGCCATGGGTACCAGTCTGGGGCTTGCAACACCCCTTGTAACGGAATGTATTCAATATCTTTTCGGCATACAAAGAACCTTTGCAGTGGATGCGGCGATCATTTCATGCTGGATAGTATTCAATGCGGTCTGTGTGGCATTCGGCCTTCAGAAAGGGATCAAGATTGCTAGTGATCTTAGGAGCTATCTCAGTATTATTCTACTTGCATGGGTTCTGATTATTGGGGCAACAACATTTACCGTGAACTATTTTACGGACTCTGTGGGAGTACTGCTGAGTAGTTTCGGGAGCATGCTGTTTTATACCGATGCCATTGGCGAGAGCAGTTTTCCCCAAAACTGGACTGTTTTTTACTGGGCGTGGTGGATTGTTTATGGAATCCAGATGTGTATTTTTCTTGCCCGCATTTCCAGAGGAAGAACAGTCCGTGAGCTTTGCCTTGGTATGGTAGGTGGGCTTACCGCATCAACCTGGATTCTCTGGACCATCCTTGGAAGCAATACAATGAATATCATGAATCAGGGTATTCTGGATCTGCCTGCTTTGATCGAATCCAATGGTGTGCCCTACGCAATTGTCCAGACATGGGCTGCCCTGCCCCTGAGTACCATCACAGTTTGGGGCTTTTTTCTTCTTTGTTTCATAGCCACAGTGACCCTTGTCAATGCCTGTTCTTATACCCTTGCCATGTCCACATGCAAAGAAGCCAGCGGTTATGAAGAGCCTCCTGTATGGGTTCGTGTTGGCTGGTCTGTGCTTGTGGGTATTATCGGCATAACTCTTTTGGCTCTGGGTGGTCTGCGTCCTATTCAGACCGCCATTATTGCGGGCGGTTGTCCTCTGTATTTTGTTAACATTATGATTATTATAGCTTTTTTTAAGGATGCAAAACGCAGCGGCTGGTAGTTGGATATCATCCGTTCAAAACGAGGAGGTTTCTTATGGATTTCAAGCTGAGTGATGAGCAGGAATTGTTTGTGGCCGGTGTCCGGGAGCTTATGGAAAGGGATGCCTGGGAAGGCTATTTTGCCGAGTGTGATGAAAAACACCAGTATCCTGAAAGATGGGTGAAAGAGCTGGCTGATCTGGGCGTGGACACCATGATGCTGCCAGAAGAGCATGGTGGTATGGATGCCAGTATGGTTACCCTCACCGCCATATGGGAAGAGCTGGGAAGATTGGGAGGGCCTACCTATGTGCTGTATCAGCTTCCCGGTTTCAATACGATTCTGCGGGAAGGAACACAGGATCAGATTGATAAAATATTCGCCTTCCGGGGAACCGGCAAGCAAATGTGGAATTCAGCCATTACCGAGCCCGGTGCCGGTTCCGATGTGGGCAGCCTGAAAACGACTTATACCCGTAAAGATGGCAAGGTTTATCTCAACGGGCACAAGTGCTTTATCACCAGTAGTCAGTATGCTCCCTATCTTGTTGTGATGGCAAGGGATGGTTTGGCAGAAGCACCCGTCTTTTCAGAGTGGTTCGTGGATATGAGTAAGCCCGGTATCAAGCTGAACCCCCTTGAAAAATTGGGGTTACGCATGGACAGTTGCTGTGAAGTTATTTTTGATAACGTGGAACTTGAGGAGACAGATCTCTTCGGTAAAGAGGGCAATGGTTTTAACCGTGTAAAAGAAGAGTTTGATGCGGAACGTTTTCTTGTGGCCTGCACAAACTACGGAGTGGCTTACTGTGCTTTTGAAGATGCGGCAAAGTATGCGAACCAGAGGGTTCAGTTTGGGGAAGCCATCGGAAGAACGCAGCTGATCCAGGAAAAGTTTGCCCTTATGGCCATCAAGTTAAACAGTATGAAGAACATGCTGTATGAGACTGCCTGGAAAATTGATCAGGGAACTGCCACTTCTGGCGATGCAGCTATGTGCAAGTATTTCTGTGCCAATGCGTCTTTTGAAGTTGTGGATTCAGCCATGCAGGTTCTGGGAGGCATTGGCGTGGCCGGAGGGCACCGCGTATCCCGTTTTTGGCGTGATCTGCGTATAGACAGGCTTTCCGGTGGATCGGATGAAATGCAGATTCTTACCTTGGGCCGCTCCGTTCTTAAAGCGTATCGGTAGGGAAGTGGTGCCGTGAACATTCGCTGCTCAGAGCCATTCCCTGGTTTTTTTTGAATGTTGAAAGGAGTGTGGTTTCGGAGCAGCCACAGAAATATGAGGTATGGGTATGACGCAAGCACTGAATACACCTGAATTTGGTCCCCTTCAAGGGGTGAGAGTTGTTTTTTCTGCCATTGAGATTGCCGGTCCATTTGCTGCACAGATGCTTGCAGAGTGGGGTGCGGAGGTAATCTGGATAGAAAATGTTGCCTATGGTGACACTATCCGGGTTCAGAAGAATTACCCTCACTTGTCCCGTCGTAATCTTCATGCTCTGTCTTTGAATATCTTTTCAGATGAGGGAAAAGAGATTTTTTTAAAGCTCATGGAGACAACGGACATTTTTATTGAGTCCAGTAAGGGCCCGGCCTTTGCCCGCAGGGGGATCACTGATGAGTTGTTGTGGAAGCATAACAAAGCTCTCGTCATTGCACATCTTTCCGGGTTCGGTCAGCATGGAGTTCCAGAGTACACCAATCTTGCAGCATACAATACCATAGCTCAGGCTTTCAGTGGCTATCTTATTCAGAACGGTGACAAGGATCAGCCCATGCCCTCATTTCCCTATACAGCCGACTATATTTCCGGATTTACGGTTGTCAGTTCTGCGCTGGCGGCTCTCCTGAATGCCCGTAAAACCGGGGTTGGAGAAAGTATCGATGTGGCCATGTATGAAGCCATGCTGAGGGTTGGGCAGTACTACATGATGGATTATTTTAATGGTGGAGAGCTCTGTCCGCGTATGACAAAGGGTAAAGATCCAATATGGGCCGGCTGCGGACTTTATACCTGTAAAGATGGATATATTGTTACAGAAATAGTTGGTGAACCTCAGGTGGAGAGTATTTTTGAGATTCTGGGTCTTTCCGAACACCTAGGTAGTGAATCTCTTCCTGAAGGAACTCAGCTGATAGCCAGAGAGAATTCTGTGGCCGGGCTCTTTGAAGAAAAGCTGGATGCTTTTTTTCTTGAGAAAACGGCCGCCGAAGCTCTTGAAATACTGGCGGGCATAAAAGTGGCTGGCGCCAAGGTTCTCACTGTTCCCGAGCTGGAATATAATCCTCAGTACATCGCGCGCCAGTCCCTGACGGAGTGGGATGCTATGGATGGCAGCAAGGTCAGAGGGCCGAACGTTATGCCCCGATTTACGAATGCGCCATGCAGAATATGGCGTGGCCTGCCTTCTAAAGGTATGGATACGGCCTTGATTTTAGGGGAGATTGGTTATTCCGAAGAAGAGATAACGGCTTTGCTTGATAAGAACATCATAGCGATGCCGGGGTAGGGATCTCATGAATCGGCAGTGATCATCGCTTGAGGCAAAATGGCGACTGTTTTTATGCCGGTCCCTGTATGGGAGGTGGGGAATTGTGGATATAGTAGGAGAAAAATCGCTGGGATGTTTTTGGGAAAAGCTTGCCCTCCTTTATGGCAGCAGAACAGCTCTGGTATTTGAAGACAGTTCAGGCCGCACCTGCGAGTATAGTTATGCCGATCTGAATGCGGAGATATGCAGGGCTGCCAATC
Organism: Desulfobotulus pelophilus; assembly: GCF_026155325.1. NCBI lineage: Bacteria > Pseudomonadati > Thermodesulfobacteriota > Desulfobacteria > Desulfobacterales > Desulfobacteraceae > Desulfobotulus > Desulfobotulus pelophilus. The sequence goes on from NZ_JAPFPW010000013.1 coordinate 13,829, forward strand.
TGTTTCATGGCTTAGGCATTGAAAGTGGTGACAGGGTTCTGCTGCAGCTTCATAACAGTCCAGAATTTCTTATAGCCTGGTTTGGTCTTTCTTTTCTTGGAGCGGTCAGTGTTCCTTTGAACGTTCATTACCAGGAAAGTGAGTGTGCCTACATCCTGGAGAAGTGCCGGCCAAAAGCTATCGTGGTGGAGGAGTCTTTTCTGCATCTGCATGGGAGAAAATGCAGTGATAACGAAAGAAGTGTTGAAATCGTGCTGATTGCCCGGCTGGATGGAGACACAGAACATGCCGGTTGCCTGAATTTTAATACTCTTTTGAAAAATCAGAGCTCTGGTCTGGCAGAGAAGTTTTTAGTTTCCCCTGATGCCCCTGCCGAAATTCTGTTTACTTCCGGCACTACATCAAAGCCCAAGGGCGTTGTCATTACTCACCATAACCTCCTGTTTGCCGGTCGTTACACAGCATGGCAATGTTGCATGAGGTCCGAAGACAGATACCTCACCATGATGCCGGCATGGCATATTGATTTTCAGTGTACGGCAGCTATGCCGACCTTCGCATCGGGTGCAACATTTATCATGCTGGAAAGCTACAGTGCCCGAAAATTCTGGCAGCAGGTGTGTATTCACAGGGCAACCATAACGGAATGTATCCCTCTTATGGTGAGGACCTTGATGCTGCAACCTCAGAGATCATGGGAAAAAGATCACTGTCTGCGGGAGGTTTTCTTTTATCTGACTCTGACGGAACAGGAAAAAGAAGCTTTTGTTGAGCGTTTTCATGTCAGGTTTCTGACTTCCTATGGCATGACGGAATCCATTGTCGGTGTCATTGGAGACTGCCCGGGAGATGAGCGGCGGTGGCCCTCCATGGGCAGGCCTGGTTTTGGGTATGAAGTAAAGGTTATTGGCTGTGACGGTATGGAAGTGTCGCCTGGTTGTGTCGGTGAAATATGCATCAAAGGTGTTCCGGGCAGAACTCTTTTTAAGGAGTACTATATGGACCACGATGCTACGGCAAAGGCCCTGGATGCAGAGGGTTGGCTGCGCACGGGTGACAGGGGATATATGGATGGAGATGGGTACTTTTATTTTGTGGATCGTCAGATAAATGTGATTAAAAGGTCTGGGGAGAATATTTCCAGTACGGAGATAGAGTGCTTTCTGCAGGATCATCCTAAGGTGATGGAGGCGGCTGTGATAGGCGTTCCGGACACCATTTGTGATGAAAGTATCAAGGCGTTTGTGATTCCGAAGGAGGGGGAACAGGTGAGTGAAAAGGAGCTTCTGGAATACTGCTCCATGCATATTGCCAAGTTCAAGCTTCCTGGTTCTGTAGAAATTCGAGAAAGTTTTCCAAGAACCTGTACGGGCAAGGTTCGCAAGAATCTGCTCCGGGAAGAAACCCTTGGGTTGTCAGGAAAAAGTAGTTCTGTGGAGTGTGGTCTGGCGTAAGACGCATAAGCCCGTAATTTTTTTATGAGGGCAGGGAGATTTTTTGGGCAATAAAAATGATCATGGTTATAAAATAGTCTTTGATTTTTTAATGGTAGCGTGAAAATAAGGAGGTAATCATGGCACTGAAGCTGGATATGCAGGGAAAAACCTATGGACCCTTTGTACGCAAGTATGATTTTCGGGAGCTGATTCTGTTTGCCCTTGGATGTGGTGCCGGCGCAGACGGTAAAACGGACCTTGCGTATGTTTATGAAAAGGATCTCAAGGTGCTTCCAATGTTTGCAGCTATGCCAATCGTGGACAGTGAGGTTACAAAAACCATTGATTACGGCTTTGATTGGGGTGGATCCCTTCACTGGGGTTTTGATCTGCAGTTTCATCAACCGATTACCAGCCTGTCCGGGACCCTGAGTACCCATGTGTTGTTGAAGGGACTGTACGATCGCGGAGAGGGACGTGGCTGTCTGGCTCAGCACATTGGAGAAACGTTTGATGAGAATGGAATAAAGCTGTTTACCAATGAAAGCTGGGACTGCGCTCTGTACGATGGCGGTTTTGGAGGCCCTAAAGCCCCTCAGGATCTGGTGGAAATACCTGAAAGGAGTCCTGACTATGAAGTTGTTGAATGTGTTCCTCGTAATCAGGCACTGATATATCGCCTTTCCGGGGACTATCATCCTCAGCACATAGACTGGGAATATGCCCGGGAGAATGGACATGAAATGCCCATCCTTCACGCTGTCAGTACAGCTGGCTTCGCTTGCCGTCACATTATTAAAACCTTCATCCCTGGTGAGCCGGAGCGGCTTACACGCTTTAAGACCCGTATTACCAAGCCCCTATATCCCGGTGTTACCATTAAAACTCAGATGTGGAAGTGGGATGATAACTCTATTCACTTCAGGGTTGTTGATGCAGACCATCCAGACAAAATATACCTGAATTTTGCCCTGGCAGAGTGGAAATAGCCATACCCTGTCTGCCGATGTCCAGAAAAACTTCGGAAAAAACAGTCCAGGGTTGATCATCTTATATAGGAAGGAAAATGGGATATGAAAATTGTTGTGGCTTGTAAGCTGGTTCCTGAGGAGCAGGATATTCGCATTGAGGCAGACGGCTCTCTGGAAATGGGCAAGGCATCTTATAAGATAAGTCCCTTTGATTTGAATGCCATGGAAGCGGCCGTTCAGCTCAGAAATCATGCTAAAGAAGGAACGGTTACTGCGCTGAGTATCGGCGGCAGAGAGTTGGAAAATACCAAAGCAAGAAAAGATATTCTGTCTAGAGGGGCTGATGATCTGATCCTGGTAATGGATGATGACTTCAGCGGAATTCTTCCCCATAAAACAGCAGAAATTATGGCCGCATCAGTCCGTGGTATGGGATTTGACCTGTTGATCTGTGGTGATGGTTCGGGAGATCTGTATGCCCAGCAGGTCGCTATGCGGACGGGTGGGCTTCTTGGAGTCGCGGCTGTGAGTGGAGTCAGCAGGATTCTCGGTATGGAAGCAGGAACGTTGAGGGTAGAGAGAGTTCTGGAAAGTGTGGTGGAAGTTCTTGAAATTCCCCTTCCTGCGGTTATTTCCGTTTCAACGGACATCAATGTGCCGGCCATTCCTGGTATGAAAGCCATTCTTAGTGCGGCGAAAAAACCCGTTACGGTGATGGCCGCCGAAGATCTTGGTCCCTTGTCGTCTTCCGTTCTTGTTGACATGGTGGAAGTAAAAGCTCCCAGGCAGAAAGAGCGGAAAAAATTGATAGTTGAAGGCGATAGCGAAGAAAAAATTTCTGAATTTATTAATCATTTGCGTAAAGTTCTGAACTGATACGGGGGGGATATGAGCAAGGTGTCGAATGTATGGGTGTTCAGTGATTCCGATTCTCGTTTGCCGGAGGTGATAGCCGGGGGCTTGCAGCTGGGAGAAAAGGTATCCGTTTTTGTGGTTGGATCTGAAGAGGCTGTAACTTTGGCATATGCCCTGGGTGCAGAAAAGGTTTATTTTATAGAAAAAGAAGAATCCAGACTGATCGAAAGCTATGCGGATACCATGGCTGCTGTTATAGCCGGGGAGGGTGGAAGGTCTCTGATCATGATGCCCGGGACAAGGTGCTGCAAGGGTCTGGCTTCTCTTTTGGGTGTCAGGCTTGGGGCCGGGGTGATGACCGATGTGTCGGAGTTGTCATCGGAAGATGGTAAGGTCCATGGCAAGCGTATGGTGTTGGGTGGTCTGGCCATTGGCGCGGAAAGGGTGCAGTCAGCTGTCTCCATAGCCGTTATCGCCGGTGGCACGTATAGTCCCGCAGAGCCTGATACATCCCGAACGGGAGAGGCTGTGAAGCTTGATTATATTGAACCAGCCGTATCCGTTCGTTGCACGGAGCGTCGTCCGAGGGAAGGAAGCCGGGTGGATCTTGCCCGGGCCAGGCGTGTGGTAGGGATAGGCAGGGGGATTGCCAGGCAGGAAGATATTGCCATGGTGGAGGATTTTTGTTCCGTCATTGATGCTGAGCTTGGATGTTCCCGCCCGATTGCAGAGGGTGAGAAGTGGATGGAGCATGAACGTTATATCGGTATTTCCGGCGTCATGCCCAAACCGGATCTTTATATGGCTCTGGGAATTTCCGGCCAGATTCAGCATATGGTTGGAGCCAATGGTTCCCAGAGTATTGTTGCTGTGAACAAGGATAAGAATGCCCCTATCTTTCAGTATGCTGATTATGGAATCGTTGGTGACCTCTATAAGGTTGTGCCTGCCCTTGTTAAGGCTTTCAAAAGTAATCAGGACTGATATTTCTTGATATGGCTATATGTGAAGACAGTGCCCAGCCTTTTCAAGAATCTCATTGGAATGGCAGCACGGAAAGGCTGGTCCTTTATGCTGGCAGGTCCGTGCTGTTATTTTCCGGAATAAGAAGAAAGATCACTTTTTTTGAGATGGCTGCCGTTGCATTTCTTTTGTAACGGCTGCGATGGTTTCTGGACAGGGGTGGTCGGGCGGCTTTCGGACCTTGGGCTGGTATCTGGAGGGCAGGTACTTTTTTGAAGCAGGGGGGCGCTGACTGGGAGAAAGCCATAGACATAACGTGAGCGCAGACTGGTCCCGAAAGGGGCGGTGCTTGCAGAGCGGAGGAGCTATGGGAGAGATCGTTTTTTCTATTTTCATTGGTGGCTGTTTAGCTGCTGCTGGTTTGGTTTTGGTCGGGTGGTTGCACCGGGAGCAGAGCCGGAACAGGCCCGGCAGAAAAAGAACCTGAGTGGAGGTGATATTGTGTCAATATACACCGCTGGAGTTCTTTTTAGCATTGTCTTGTATCTCCTGATTGGCATGTATGCCGGAAGAAAGGTCAGGAGTGTTGAGGACTATTATGTTTGCGGACGAAATGCTCCCACCCTTCTGATCGCTGGTACCCTTTTTGCCTCCATGCTGAGTACGAACGGGTTTCTGGGCGATACGGCCTACTGTTATACCGGCAATATAACAACGATGATTCTGATCAATGCCCTGTGTGCCTGCGGTTATGTTTTGGGTCCCCTTTTCTTCGGGCGTTATATCCGCAGAGCGAGGGTAGACACCATGCCTTCTTATTTCGGTCAGCGATTCAACAGTAAGCGCATCCGACGTTTCTCCGGTTTGATAACCGTTATTTCTCTTACCGCCTATCTCTTGAGTGTCATACAGGGGACGGGCCTGCTGATGGAAACCCTTACCGGGTTCAGCCGCTTTTCCTGCCTTGCCATATCATGGATATGCTTTACGGCCTTTACTTTTTATTCGGGATCAAGAGGGGTGGTTATCACTGACACTCTTATGTGCATATTTTTTCTTGCGGCCACTGTTCTTGCCGGTTTTTTTGTATTGAAAGCTGCCGGAGGGGTGGGCAGTCTGGTAGTCAATCTTGCCAGCAGTGCGGATACACCAGATGGGTTGCTGGATTATCATGGAAATACGGGTGGTGGATCAAAACTGGATATGATGACGTATGCCATTAGCATGGGGTTTGTCTGGATGATTGCCGTGGGGGTCAGTCCCTGGCAGGCCGGTCGGAATCTGATGGCCAGAAATGAGCATGTTGTTTTCAGATCCGGTGTCATAGCAGCCCTCCTGACCACTTTCTTTCTGTTGTACCTTTATCTGATGGCAGTGAGTGTGCTTTTGCTGAATCCCGGTCTGGATCCCCCTGAGGGCGTCATTCTGTGGGCTGCTTTTGAATTGGTTCCAAAGCTGGTGGGAGTGGTTCTGCTTACGGGTATCATGACGGCGGGCCTTTCCTCGGCGTCAACATTTTTATCTGTAGTCAGTTTCAGTCTGTCCAGTGATGTTTTTGATATGAAGTTTAAATCGGGAGAAGCCCAGCTGCTTTTTACCCGTTTTACGGTTTTGTTTGTCGGCTTGATTACCCTTGCCCTGGCCAGTTTCAATGTTTCTGATATTCGGGTAACCACCTGGTTTGCCAGTACCATTATTGCTGCGTCCTGGGGGTATGTAGCGTTTGCCAGTGTGTGGAGCCGTAGGCTGACGGAGCGTGGGGCCTACTATTCCATGCTGGGAGGTTTCACAGGTTATCTGGTGCTGGAGATTGCCAGTGATTTTTTGGGGCTGACTTCTGGTCCTGTTGTGAATCCGTTTTTTATTGGCCTTGGCATAAGCATACTGCTGGGATTTTTGGGTTCACGCAATCAGAAAAGGAGTAGTGAAGAAGTCCGTTTTCTGAAAAAAATGCATCAAATCCCAGAATCTGAGACCCGGGATGAGGATTACAGAATTGACAGGATGTATGGGTGGGGGATGGTTGTGGGTGGCTTCCTGATTACCTTCTTTCTGCTGACGTATTGGGTTTTTCCTTATCATGGTTTTTTGAGTTCCGGAGCTGCTTAAAGGATGCCGGAAACCTGATGACAAAGAGGAAATCGAATTCTGTTCAGAATAAACGATAGAAATCGGTGTAATACCGTTGTAAGGGGGACTTATGTCTGATGATAAATTTGATGTTATTGTGGTTGGTGCAGGCCTTGCCGGGTGTACGGCTGCTTTTCTGATGGCCCAGGCTGGTATGGAAACCCTTGTAATTGAAAGGGGTAACTTCGCAGGTGCAAAAAACATGACGGGTGGAAGGCTGTATGCCCACAGTCTTGAGGCCATATTTCCAGGATTTGCCGATGATGCACCCGTAGAGCGTTGTATTGTCCATGAAAAGATTTCCTTTATGGATGAAACCAGCAGCGTAACCCTGGACTATGCCTCAACTGCCAGTGGAAGTCCTGCTGAAAGATCCTATTCTGTGCTGAGATCCAGACTGGATCCATGGCTGGCTGAAAAAGCAGAGTCTGCAGGGGCCGTCTTTGTTACGGGTGTACGGGTTGACGATCTTCTGGTGCGCTATGGTAAGGTTTGTGGCGTCATAGCAGGGGGGGAAGAGATGGAGGCGGATATGGTTATCCTTGCCGATGGTGTGAACTCTCTTCTGGGTGAAAAGCTGGGAATGGTGCATACGGTTACGCCTCATCATTGCGCAGTAGGAGTAAAAGAGGTTATCGAGCTGGGCAGGCAGAAGGTGAATGATCGCTTCGGGTGCTGCGACAAGGATGGTGCTGCGTGGCTTTTTGCCGGTATGCCATCCGCAGGGTATATGGGCGGGGGATTTATTTACACCAATGAAGACAGTATCTCCCTTGGGGTGGTTTTTGGACTGCATAATACGGGCCGTTCCGCTAAGAGTGTGCCTCAGATGCTGGAGGATTTTAAGAATCATCCAACGGTAAGGCCCCTTGTGGAAGGAGGAAAGCTTGTTGAGTACTCCGCCCATGTAGTGCCTGAGGGGGGAATGGAGATGGCGCCTAAGCTTGTGGGGGAGGGTGTTTTAATTGTTGGTGATGCGGCAGGGTTTTGCCTTAATGCAGGATATACGGTTCGTGGTATGGATCTGGCTGTGGCTTCCGGGAAAGCAGCTGCTGTGGCTGCTATCAACGCCTGGCAAAGAGCTGATTTCGGTGCTTCTTCCTTGTCCGTTTACGAAAGGGAGCTTGATGGCAGTTTTATCATGAAAGATCTTAGACTTTACAGGAAGCTTCCTTCTTTTCTGGATAACCGCCGTATGTATAATGATTATCCTGCCATGGCGACGGGAATGATGAAAGATCTCTTTACCGTAAATGGTCCTTCCCGTCCTCTGCGAAAAAAAATGATACCTCATTTGAAAAAAGCCGGATTCATGAATCTGATCAAAGACGGTTGGAAAGGAGTAAGGTCAATATGAATACAAGGGTGAATGTGGATGTGAAGCTCGGCGTTAATAAGTTCTTTGTGGATGAAGGGAATCCTCACATTGAGATTGCGGAGAACCCTTCTTTGCAAGAATATGCAAAGCTGGAGGCGGCATGCCCAGCCGGGCTTTACAGACGGGATGAAAAGGGGGCTGTTCGTTTTGATTATGCCGGTTGTCTTGAGTGCGGAACCTGTCGCATTCTTTGTGGAAAAACCATCGTTAAAAGATGGGAGTACCCCAATGGAACCTTTGGAGTTGAGTTCCGCTATGGTTGATGAAAAAGCCAGAAGCAAAACCGTGTTCTTTTTTTATGCTGGGTTGTGCCAGGATAGTCCCTCCTGCAGTAGAGGGATGGCATGGTGTGTGTTTGTGTGGTTTTCAGGAGGTGGTGTTTTGCGGGTTTCTGGATTGCCTGAGGATGTCTTCGGTGCTATGGGAGTGCATTGCGCATAACTCCTGCGGTTTTCAGCCGTGTTTTTCTGCTGGTTTTTATTCTTTTTTCAGCAGTTCAGGAGTTAGTATTGATATTTTAGAGATTGCCAGGCGCAATGAAGAAACCGTTCAACCGAAAGGAAAAACATGCCATCATCCGAAGAGAGGGCCAGAATCAAGCAGTACCGCATCATGAAATATTTTGTTGGGTCCGCCGCCGAGATAATAAAAAAAGAGGGAGTGGGTGCCGTTACCATTCGCAGGGCTTCGGACCTTGCCGGTTATGCCAGCGCTACAATGTATAATTACTTCGATAATCTCCATCACCTGGTGTTTCTTGCCACCATGAATTATCTGGAGGAATACAATGCTGCTCTGCCCCACTATATAGCCCACTGTCGTAATTCTGTTGAAAGATACATGGCCGTATCAAAATGTTTTACGGAGTACTCCTATGCCGAGCCTGAGATTTACGAGCTGCTGTTTTTTACCCACAGCGACCAGAAGCTTGAGCTGTATACCCAACAGTATTATGAGCTTTTTCCGGAAAAAATAGTGGAGGAATGGCCGGTACCATTGAATAAAATATATAAACATAACAGCATTTATGCACGGAGTTTCATGATGCTGGAAGATTGCATTCAAGATGGCTTCATCACCAGACAGAATGCTGAGGATTTTAATGATGTGAGTCTCAGATTCTATAAAAGTATCCTGCAGGATGTCAGGTCGGGTGTAATGGAAAAAGAGCCTGCTTTGATACTGACAATGAAGTACTATCGGCAGGTTCTTGGTTGCTATATGGAACCAGAGCATCGGTATTTGCTTAGTGAGTATTCTTTGAAAATATAAAAAAGGCCAGGCTGGCTGACGTGGTCTTATGGAGAAAGTTTATGGATATACGTTTGTTTACCCTGGGGCCTTTTCAGACCAATGGGTACCTTCTGTCGGAAGGAGCGAAGGCTGTTTTTGTAGACCCGGGTGATATTTGCCATGCTTTGCAGGGTTTGATTCACAGAGAAGGTTTTCGTCTCACACACGTGCTCATCACGCATATGCACATAGATCATTTTTACGGAGCGGCAGCTCTCTCTGCCGTTACCGGGGCTGAAATAATGGCTGGCTCCGGTGATGCGTTCATGGTGAATGATGAAATGGCAGAAGGACCCCGGTGGGGCTATCCTTTGCTTGGAGAAGATCTTGATTTTACAGTAATTGAAACAAACGATCTTGAAATATTAGGTAGAAAATGTTGCGTGCTGTCCACGCCAGGTCATACGCCGGGAAGTCTGACATACTATTTTCCGGAAGAAAAGGTTGCATTTACTGGAGATCTTATTTTTAAGGAAAGTGTAGGCCGAACAGATTTCAGGGGGGGAGATTCCAGTGTTTTGGCTCACTCCATCCGACGGTCAATCCTTACCCTGCCGGGTGATACGGTTTTATATCCGGGACATGGTCCTTCCACTACCGTTGCACATGAAAAAAAATACAATCCCTGGTGCTGAACTGTTGCGGGGGATGGGGTAGCAGGCACACAGCAGAACAGGGAATTCTGCCGTGTGCCTGTTCTGTTTCCTGTCTGTGCCTCATGTCTACGTTTTTTTCAGTGCTTGCCGGGAGAAATGATAGATGGAGTTGCAGTTGTGGCAGGTAATTTCCAGAGGGAAAGGTCCGTTGGCCAGAAGGTCTTTTCTGTCTTCTTCGGGCAGGGCTTTCAGGTACATACCCATCTGTTCTTCACTGCAGCGACAGAAGAATTCTACCCGTCTCCGGTCGATGATGGCAGGGTTGAGGGCGGCGAAGGTTTCCAGGATCAGGTCGTCAGCCTTTTCTTGCCTGAAAAAAGCCTCGCCTATGCTCGGCATGGACTGCACCCTTTCTTCAAGGGTGAGGATATCTGTTTCCGTGGCTCCGGGAAGGGCCTGAAGAAGAAGACCTCCGGCACCCTTTACAGTGCCTCCGGAGTCAGCGTATATGCTGAGGGACAGGGCGGTGGGGGTCTGTTCCGATGTGGCATAGTAATGGGCCACATCCTTGGCTATATTGCCATAGGCCAGGGCTACCTGCCCGGTAAAGGGCTGGCGTGCGGTCTGGGTATGGCGGGTAAGGGTGAGGATGCCTGCGCCGAAAAAAGGAGAGAGATCCGTGTTCTTCACCGTGTCTTGCACGGGAATGGGGTTTTTGTGCAGATAGCCCCGTACTTCTCCCAGGGCATTGGCTTCGGTACGGAGGCCGCCTATGGGGCCGGAGCAGGAGATTTTGAGCTGGATACGGTCTTCCCCTTTGAGGGGCATGGCCATGAGGGCGGTTGCCATGTAGGCGTGGCCCAGCACCAGGGTTTCCAGAACTCCAAGCCCGTGGTTTCCCTTCATTTCATGGACCATCCGGGTTGCGTGGATGAGAGAGCCGCGGATACTTCCGTTGGCAAGGATAAAAATATGGGCCTTATCCAGGGCATTGGCCCTGAGCTGATCTTTCACTGTGGTGCCCATAGGCGTTTTTTTGATCATGGACAATCTGCTTTCACTAGTTGGCGGAAAAGGGAGGTTGCTCCATTTCCATTTTGCGGGCAAGGGCTTCCAGTTTTCGGGAAAGGGCTTCGGGTACAGGCCGGGTACCCACCCGTTTGCATATCCGAATACTCTGGGACAGGGTTGTGAGACAGACCCGGCATTTGGGACAGTTCTGTAGGTGGTCTTCCAGCTCCCTGCGGGCTTCGCCGTGCAGTTCTCCATCCACATAGGCGGAAAGCCTGTCAAAAAGGGCAAGGCAATGTGCGGGGATATCCGGAGTTTCAGGAAGGGTCATGGGCAAAATATCCTTTCATGGCTTCCCTGATGTAAAAACGTGCCCTGTGCAGCCGGACCTTGACATTGGCCTGGGAAATATCAAGGATCTGTGCGGTTTCCTCGGTAGAAAAGTCTTCCATATCCCGGAGAACCACAACCAGTCTGTACGTGGGGGGAAGGGCATTGATGGCTTCTTTGATTTTAGCCCCCAGTTCTTCATTTAGCAGTCTTTCTGCCGGTTCTTTGGCCCACTGGGGTAGTTCTTCCGGAGCCTGTGCGGCATCTTTAGGCAGCACATCTTCCAGGGAAAGTTCTTGTTCCGGGGCGTATCTGGACCGGCGCCGCATTTTGATGCACACACTTACGGCAATCTTATAAACCCAGTTTCGGAAAAGACTTTCCCTTCGAAAGCTGGACATATATTTAAAAATGTTGATGAATGTTTCCTGAACAAGATCTTCGGCATCCTGGGAATCTTTGCATATTCTCAGTCCGAAATTATACAGGCGGTCCTGATAGCGGCGCACCAGTTCTTCAAACAGGTGCGCCTGCCCTTCATTGATGGCCAGAATCAGGTCCAGATCCGGATCCTGTTTCCGGGGGATGTTGCTGGTGGTCGTTTTGATGGTTTTCTCCTGTTCTTGTCACCTGACAAGCCTCTTTCAGTCAGGTGGAAACACCCATTTTAGGCAGTAGCCATACCTGAAGAAAGTACCAGATGCCGAAAATGGCTACCAGGGAAAGAAGCTCTTTCATCTTGTTCTCCTTTTAAAGAATTGTATTTTTAAAGTCCATGCTTTTTGATGTGTCACACACTATTAAAGGAAAGGAGCCCTGATGCTGGTTCCGGGTTACACCCACAGCCCCATACCCGTTACTAAGAAAAAGGAAAGACTCCTGTTTCTGTTGCGGAATTATTTTGTGACCCCGCAAAGCCCGGGGGAAGACCTCTTGGATTTTGCTGCACAGTCACTGGGTTTTCAGGGCGAACGGGAGGTAGCGGAAGCCATGGTGGACCCCGAAGATGGGAATGCGGCCATGCTCCGGGATCTTTGTTTTTTTCCGGGAGAGGATCTTCGAAGGCGCTTGCTTCCCGTATGGGCGGGCAGGCCATGGTCGGAATCTGCCATATATGATGTGGCAGGAAGCCTTCTGCAGGCAGGACTCTCTTTCACTATGAGTTCTGAAGAAGGCTGGGAGTTCAGATTTCCTTTTACGGCAAAAGAGATCCGGCGATTAGTGGACAGGCTTTTTCTGCAGAGAAAGGTGGACGTTTACCTGTGGGAGCAGCTGGGAAGCCGTTTGCCGAAAGGGGTTGCCGAAAATTGCTGGCTCCGGCTCTGGACATGTGGTGTGGATACGGTGGGGGAACGGGCCAGAGTGCTGGATCGTCTGGTGTCAGGCGAAGGAGGCAGTGCTTATTTTAATGATTATTTTCATCTGGTCACAGAGGTGATGGCTGAAGTATCCGAAGAAGTTCTTTGGCCGGAGCCGCTGCTGCGCCGTCGGCGGAATCTGGAGAGAACGGTGCTGGCGGCAAGGCGGGTGGCGGCTGCACTGGAGAGGGGGACCATGGAAACCCTGCTTTTATCCGGAAGCCGGGTTGTGGATGCGGATCCGGATCAGGCTCTGCAGAGCCTTTGCTTGGCGGAATGGTTGCTGTACAGGCTGTGGCCCGGTTCTCTGCCTGCTGGTACAGAAGTGGAAAGCCGGGATTTTTCCTGCTTCCATGAAGAATGATTGTCTTTACTTATCATGCTTTGTCCTTGCGTTTCAGAGTAATCGCTTCACCCTTCTGATTCCGGCACTCCGGCAGTCAGGTCTGTCATGACAAAGCCTGCATCTGTCATGCGATTCAGCAGAGGCGGGGAGGTTGAGGAGGGGTCAGAGGGCGTCCCCTTGTGCCATTGCGCTGAATCACGATTTCATGCAGCTCAAGGGTGCTTTGTGCCCGGATCAGTGCTTCCCGGATGATGCGGGAGAGACTGCTGCAGCAGGGAACCTCCATGATGGCTGCGGTGACGGACCGTATCTCGGCGTGACGGAAGATGGCGCTGAGCCGTTCCACGCTTTCTTCGGTCCGATCGAGCTTGGGGCAGGTCATGAGAAGGACTCTTCCGGGAAGCAGGTCTTTGTGAAGGTTGGGATCTGCCACTGCTGCGCAGTCTGCAAGGACCAGGAGATCAGCTCCCTCCAGAAAAGGCGCTGTGGGGGGGATGAGGCGCAGCTGTACCGGCCACTGGGCAAGGGAAGAGTGAGCCGTGAGGCCTGAAACGGGAGAAGTCAGGGGCTTCTGGTTTATTATCTGACCGGAAGGGCAGCCCCGTTTTTGGAGATGTTGATGTACGGCTTCTTCATCAAAAGGTTCGGTTTCTTTTTTCACAATGCGCAGGGCTCCCTGCGGGCAGGCACCGATGCAGGCTCCCAGGCCGTCGCATAGGGGATCCCGGAGAACCCTTGCCTTGCCGTTGACCAGTGCAAGGGCTCCTTCTGCACAGGAAGGTATGCAAAGTCCGCAGCCATCACATTTTGTTTCATCAATTTCGATCATATCGCGTATAGTTTTCATACCTTTGCTCCTTTGTTGGGCAGAAGTTGTTTTTTATTGTGGCATGGAGAGGAAGGCTCCGTCAGGTACTCCATTGACATAAAGAATAGGACAGGAACCGAAAAAATAAATTGATATGAATCAAAGGACAGGAAAATGAAGAAAGCAGACCTTGAAAAAGCCTTGTATCAGACCGATCTTTTTGCCGGTTTGGACAGTTTGGTTCTGGGTATACTGGCGGATAACGGATATACAAGGGAATGCTCCAGAGGAGAAATCCTTTTTCAGGAAGGAGAAAGGGCGGAAGGTTTTTTTGTGGTTCTGTCAGGCAAAGTGAGGGTGTTTAAATCCACTCCCGACGGCAAGGAAAAGATTCTCCATATTCTGGGTGCGGGTGAGCCGGTTGGCGAGGTGCCTGTGTTTGCGGGTATTCCCTATCCGGCCAATGCCCAGACGCTGGAGCCCTGCCTGCTTTTTTTCCTTCCGGGTAAAGTCTTTTCAGCTCAGATCGGAATGTTCCCGAAGCTTGCCATGTCCATGCTGGCGGTTCTGTCGCGGCGGTTACGGTTGTTTACGACCCAGATCGAGCATTTGACTCTGAAGGAAGTGCCCGCCCGTCTTGCTGCCTATCTGCATACCCTGAGGGAGGAGTCCGGAGGCGGGGAAGGTTCTCTGGTGCTGCCCGTTTCCAAAGCCCAGCTGGCAAGTCTTCTGGGGACAAGCCCGGAAACCCTTTCAAGGATTCTGGGCCGTATGACAGCGGCAGGCTATCTTGTGGTTACGGGGAACAGGATTGAAATCTGTGACCCGGAGGGGCTGGCTCTGGTGGCGGAAGAAGGGCGGATGGAATAAAAAAAAGCGCATACCTCATCGAAATGGGTATGCGCTCATGCAGGCAGTATGCTTATTTGATGGCCATGAGTTCTTTGCTCAGTAGACGGATATGGCCCATTTCTTCCTTGATAATGGCATCCAGACGGTTTTTGCCCTTGCCTTCGGGAACCAGGTCTTTCATTCCCAGATAGAAGACGATGGAGTCTTTTTCTGCCACAATGGCTTCTTTCAGAATTTCTTTCATATCTCCAGTATTGATGGTTTTCTGGAAGAAAACCCGTGTGTCGGCCAGGGCCTTCAGGTACAGAACCGTTTCGTTCTCCGGATCAAAAACGGTTTTTGCCTTTTCATCTTCGCTGAGGCTGCGTTTCATTTCTGCGAAGGTGTTTTCATGATCCACTTCCATTTCCGCAAGTTTGAGCAGCAGTTCCTTCTCTTCAGGCTTTGCAACGCCTTCGGCGGCATTTTTGTAAAATTTTGTTCCATTCTGTTCAATCTGGATGGCCATGTCAAAAACTTCATTCGCATTAAAATCGTAAGCCATTTTTTTTCCTTTCCTGAAAGTTGTTTCTCCAAGGGGAGAAAGTGATTTCGTTTCGGATGTTCCGTGCCCTGATATTGGCGTAGGTATGTGGCAAGAATGATCTCGTAACTATGGCCGTACTGCCCGTGTGTTTGTCAATACAAAAAAGTTTGTTTATCTATGTTGCCGCCCTGTCCGTCAGGATTCGGTTTTTCCCTTCTGCATCATTTGGCACTCCTTATCCCACTCAGGGCAGGCATCTGCACGGGCAGCCTCATATTTCAGCATGCATTCATGGCACTCCAGTTCCACATTGGGAATATCGCCAAAACGTTTCTGTATAGCTTCTTTTGACAGATGGGAAACGGCACTGCAGCCGCACTGGGGGCAGGCCATGGTGACTTTGTAGGATTTGCGTTCTTTGTTTGTCATGACAGTCTCCTTTTGCTGCTGATGGTCAGGAATGCAGGTTGCCCATACCGTAGTGAAATTCTCTAAATGGCTTAAGCAAAAAGAATACCATGTTGTGCATGCCCTTGTTACCGGTGTTTGGGCCGGTACAGGTCTTTGTTTTTTTGTTTTTCAGTACACAAATGTCTCATGTTGTCGATCCGGAGACATGGGGGTGGACTTTGTCGTGGAGACTTCTGGCACTGAAGAAAAGAATTTCCAGAAGAACTATGTAGCTGATGGTGGCGATCACGGCAAAAATAGGTGAAAAGTACCCCAGAGGAGCAAGGATGAGCACCACAATCCAGTGGGTGGCTATGAGATTTCGGGAGTGCAGGCGGATGGGAAAGTCCTCATAGCGCATGATGACCACAAGGCCGCTGAGGTTCCAGCCGTAAAGGGAGGCAAAGCTGTGCATTTTTAAAAGGAATTTTCCGCTCTCATAGGAGTAGAGGGCGCTCATCTCAAGCAGGATGTAGGCAATGCCGCTGATGCCGGTGAATACCAGAAAAAGCATGCCGGAGGTGAGGAATGCTTTCTGTTGGGCCTGCATGGGATCCTGAAGAAACAGAATGAGAATGAGAAGAACGGCACCGAAGAGAATCAGGGATATGGTCAGCTGGAGGGAGGGCCATTCAAAAAGGATGAAGATGAAAAAAATGATGACCCCGAGATTGACGGACCAAAAGCCTATATTTTTTAAAACCCTGGTAAGGCGTATTCGATTATCTCCGATAATCTGAAACATAACGCTCATGGTGATGAGGGAAACGGGAAAGGAAAAACCCAGAAAAAAGGTGTTGAGGGTCAGTTTTTCCATGGAAATCCAGTTGCCATAGCTCTCGTTGAACATTACGAGGACGGAAATGGCAAGGCCCATGGAAAGACACAGAAGGGATGCCTGGTGAAATTTCTGATCCACAGGAATCCGGGCTTTAAAAAAATCTACGGGAAAAAAGGAAAACCTGCCTATACGTTCAGACTCCACGAGAATGGCCAGTGTGCTGGCGCATAGCATGGCGGGTACATAACTTTCCAGAAAGGCGGAAAAGGCGAAAAGAAGGCTCAGAAGCATAAAAAGAGCTAGCTTCATACCCATGGGCCGGGGCAGATTCCTTCGTGTGTGAAAAAGGATAAGTCCGCCCCCGGCGCAGAGATTGAAGAGGAAAATATGAAGGCGTTCAAAGTCAAAGGGAAAGCTGTTTTTTGTAATAAAAAGATGAAAAAAACCGAAGGTCATGGCCAGCATCATGAGTGCAGCAAAGCTGCGTTTATAAAAAAGGGGCATGGAGTTTCCTTTCCGAAAAAAGCTCAGACGATGGTTAGGAACGGTTCTGTTTTCCAAGGAGGAGGGCCAGAGCAGTCTGCAGGTCGGGGTAGCGGAAGGCGAAGCCTGCGGATTGCAGCTTGCAGGGAAGAACGTGAGTACTGCTCATCAGAATTTCCCTTCCCATTTCCCCCAGTGCTGCCCGGAAAAAAAACGGCGGCACTTTCAGTTTTGCCCGCCGGTTCAGGGTGTGCCCCAGTTGTTGAGCAAAGGCCCCGGCCCTGACGGGCTGCGGTGCCGTGAGGTTGACAGGTCCTTTTATGGTTTCCGTCTGAATGCAAAAACGGATGGCCCGAACAAGATCCTCCATGGAAATCCAGCTCATCCAGGCCTGGCCCTGACCAATGGTACCTCCCATGCCGGAGGAGAAAAGGGGAAGGAGGCGGGCCAGGGCTCCGCCTCTGGGCGTGAGCCCAATGCCGATGCGCAGGCATGCCACACGGGTAATGTCGCCTACGGCAAGGGCTTCTTCTTCCCACAGGCGGCACACGCTGGCGAGAAATCCCTTTCCCTGGGCATCCGCTTCGCTCAGGACGGTATCCTTTCTGTGCCCGTAGTAGCCGATGGCCGAAGCGGACAGAAAAACCTCCGGTGGTTTGGAAGCCTTTCGTATGGCATCTGCGAGCAGACGTGTTCCCTGGATGCGACTCTGAAGGATGCGCTGTTTTTTTGTCTGTGTCCATGCCCGGTCACCGATGGGTTCCCCGCCAAGATGGACAACCGCATGGATGCCTTCCAGAAGATTGGGTTCCAGCTCTCCTTTTTCCGGGTTCCAGAAGCGGGTTCCCGGAATTCCTCTGCTCCGCACCAGAGGGATGACCCTGTGGCCTGCGGTGGTCAGTGCGGGGATCAGACTTTCGGCCACAAGGCCTGAACTGCCGCTGATGAGAATGGTCATGGGCCGGTGAGGGGGCAGCCAGAGATCATCCCTCAGTACATGATGACGCCACAGAAACATGCTTTCCAGTTTTTCGCGAACATGGCTTCCTGCAAGGATGTCACCCGCACGTCCTCCGGGGAGGGAATATTTCAGCACATCCTCCATGCGACAGCCTCCGGGGTCTTTGTGAAAGTGATGGCAGTGCTCCCAAAGGGAAAAAGGGCCTTTTATCTGTATGTCCCTGAAGAAAAAAGGCGGACGGGCATCTGCGTGAATACCGGTCCATGAAAGACGCAGGGGGCCGAGAGGGACCTGCATGGACACCCTGCCCCCGGATAGTATGTCACCTTGCATCCGGATGTTTTCAGGTCTGCCCCAGGGAGGACTGAGCCGTAGAAGCGCGTCTGTATGGGTGTGCCATGCAAAGGCTTCTTCCGGAGAAAGGGGGAGCCTTATTTCTTTTCGTATTTCATGTAAAGACATGGGAGTTCTTTTCCTTGAGGCTGTCGGAGGCCCTGTAGGTGAGCCGGGGAGCTTCGATCACCACCAGAGTGTCCGGCGGCACGGACTCCGTAAGCCAGACGTTACCGCCGATGACACTCCGGGCTCCTATGACGGTGTTTCCACCCAGTATGGTTGTGCCGGAGTAAATGATGACATCGTCTTCAATGGTGGGATGTCTTTTTTTGCCCCGTAACCGGTTCCCCGCATCCGGAGGCAGGGAGAGGGCTCCCAGGGTAACGCCTTGATAGATTCGGACGTTTCTGCCAATCTGCGTGGTTTCTCCGATGACAACACCCGTTCCGTGGTCAATGGCAAAGCGCTCGCCAATGGTGGCACCGGGATGGATGTCGATCCCTGTAACGCTGTGGGCGTATTCACTCATGATTCTTGGAATGAATGGAACCTCTTCCTTGTAGAGGATCGTGGCGATGCGGTGGGTGTAGATGGCAAAAATTCCCGGATAGGAAAAGATGATTTCATCATGGCTGGAAGCCGCAGGGTCGCCGTCGTAAGCGGCATGGACATCCGTAGTGAGAATACGGCGCAGTTCCGGTATGGCACGGAACAGTTTTCTGGCTGTTTCATAACCCTGCTCCGTGCAGTGAATGCAGCTCTGATCATAGCGAAAGCAGTCGTGGCGGAGGCTGTGAATAATCTGCTGGGCCAGTGCGTCAAAAAGCCTTGATACACTATGGCCAATCTTATAGCGAAGATTGGTGGCGTCCAGTGTTTCACGGCTGAAATATCCCGGAAAAATCAGTTTTTGAAGGGCGTGAACAATGAAAACGACCTCCTGGCGGGATGGAATGGGTTCGTGGTTAATATGGGTAAAGCTGCCTGGTTCTTCACAGGAGCGGATAATGGCTTCGGTGATCTCCGGAATTTCTTCACGGAACATCATGGCAATGCTGGGTTCGGATTTGCAGGTTTTTTCCTGATTCATGCTCATGGTATATCCTGACGGTAAAAGAGTTTAAAAAACATACTATAAACTAAGCTTTCTTTTGTGAGGATGCAAGGATCCGGCTTGCCCTTATGGTTCTGTTTCGTGTATTCTGATGTTCAATCATCATCCGTTGCATCTTCATGCTCTCTCATCCGTATGTTTCGCTAGAGTCCGTCTGGCGCGTTTTCTCCCTTTGGATGTTTTTTTACAGGCCGGGTCTGTATCCGTCGTGTTGCCTGCAAAAAGCCCCTTTGCAGCGGCTGGCTTCAGCCCGCAACATGGAAAAGCGGTATCCTGGTTTCCGGGTTAGGGAAAGGGATATTCTGACGCGCTGCCCGTCTTTTTTCTTCAGGAGGTGTAGGCATGGCTTCTTCCCGTATGTCTTTGATGACCCGGATCATCCTGCTTTGCGGTGTCAGCATGGGGCTTCTTTGCGCGCTTTTTTTTTCGGTGTATGCTTGGAATTTTCGCATGAAAACCATTGATGCTTTTGTGGAAAAGGCCAGAGCTATCTGTCTTATGGCGGAATCTGTGAGGGAGTCAATGGATGACAAATGGGAAAGGGGGATGTTTTCTGTTGAAATACTGAATACGTTTGCCAAAAAACCTGATGGTATGAGCGCCATTCTGGGGGCTGTGCCTGTGGTAACGGCATGGGAAGCGGCCATGAAAAAGGCCGATGCCGGAGGGTATGAGTTCCGGGTTCCCAAATTTTCACCCAGAAATCCGAAAAATATGCCGGATTACGGAAGCGGGAGTACTGTGGAGGCGGATGCGCTTCGTCGCATGGCCGGGGAAAATCTCTCGGAATACTATGTTGTTGATGAGGATATGAATGCTGTGCGGTACTTTCTTCCCGTCCGGCTCTCGGAAACCTGTCTGTATTGCCATGGCGATCCGGCCCTTTCTTCCGTGTACTGGGGCCGAAGTGACGGCAGGGATATTACGGGTGGCCCCATGGAAGGATGGGAAGCCGGGGACATGCACGGAGCTTTTGAGGTGATACAGTTTCTGGATGAGGCCGACCGGGAGATCCGGCGCAATCTCATGGCCGCCGTTCTGTTTGGTGTGGCCGGTATTGGTCTTGCCGTCTCAGGCTTTGCCCTTTTTGTTTACAAGGGTGTTTCCAGGCCCGTTGCCCGGATTGTTTGCGACCTCCAGGGATGTGTTTCCCAGGTGGCAGAGGGGTCAGGAGAGGTTGCCAATTCCAGCCAGAGTCTGGCAGAGGGGGCTTCCAGTCAGGCGGCATCCATTGAACAGACGGCCGCTTCATTGGAAGAAATGGCTTCCCAGGTGGCAAGAACGGCCGAAAATGCCCGTAAGGCAGACACGTTGATGCAATCCGTTGGAAAGGAAGTGGGCCACTCCGAGCGTGCCATGAAGGATCTGCAGGATGCCATGGATGCCATTGCGCGTGTGGGTGAGGAAGCGTCGGAGATTGTCGGATCCATCGATGCCATTGCTTTTCAGACCAATCTGCTGGCTTTGAACGCTGCTGTCGAAGCCGCACGAGCAGGACAGGCCGGTGCTGGCTTCTCTGTGGTAGCGGGGGAGGTGAGGCGTCTTTCCCTGCAGGCTGCCAAAGCATCCCAGCATTCCGGAGATCTGATTGGTGAAATTCAGAAACGCGTGAGAAGGGGGGGGGAGGTGACGGGTGCTGCAGGAGAGGCTTTTATACGGGTAAGTGGTCAGGCCCGTACGGTGGCCGAACTTCTTGGCGAAATTGCCTGTGCGGCATCGGAACAGGCGGATGGTATTTCCCAGATTAATAAGGCTGTGGCAGCCATGGAATCTGTGGTGCAGAACACGGCAGCCATTTCGGAAGAGTCAGCCAGTGCTTCAGAGGAAATGAGCGCACAGGCTAATTTTATGGAGGCCGTTGTGAGAGATCTTCAGGAAGTGGTGCAGGGTAATAAAAAAAGCTGAGCTGTTTTTTTTGTAACCATTCTGGATACAGCGCCTCTTGATTGAAAATGTTCGTCAATCATTCAAGGATATGGGGGGAGGCAGGTATGCAAAAAAAGCAGGCAGGATGGTATTTTGCTGTGTTTGGCGCCATGATTTTTGGAGGGTGGGCGGCGGCATCAACGGTAAGTACGGCAGACCACAGCCGGTTTGAACAGTTGAAAAAGGAATTTGCCTCCGGTCCGGAAGTAACCATGGCCTGCCTGAGCTGCCATAATGAGGCCGGAAGTCAGTTTATGAAAACCATTCACTGGACATGGATCTGCCCTGAGTCCGGCGATGGGAAGCTGGGAAAAGCGGGAAAATCGTTAAACAATTACTGTATCAGTATTCCAGAGAATGAGGCGCGTTGCACCTCATGCCATGCGGGTTACGGATGGAGGGATGATTCCTTTGATTTTTCAAAGGAAGAAAACATTGATTGTCTGGTCTGCCATGAACAGACGGGTACTTATAAAAAATATCCCACGGCAGCGGGGTATCCAGTGGATCAACCCACCCGTTTTCCTGCCAGTGGTGAATTGTTTGAGCCGCCGGACTGGAGTGCCGTTGCCCAGAGTGTGGCAAGGCCGGGAAGGGCAAACTGTGGTACCTGCCATTTCTATGGGGGGGGTGGTGACGGTGTCAAGCATGGGGATCTGGATTCCTCTCTGTTTTATCCTCCCAAAGAGCTGGATGTGCATATGTCCGAAGACGGCGGTGGCTTTGCCTGCATTCGTTGCCATACTACCGTTGCCCACAGGATCAGCGGACGCTGTTATCAGACTCCGGCCGTGGAGGAACATAAAAGCCTGATTGAAGATGATCTGACCTCCCGTATTACCTGTGTGGCATGTCATAGCAGCAGCCCCCATGCAGAAACAGCCAAGCTCAATGACCATACGGACAAGGTGGCCTGTCAGACCTGTCACATTCCCGCCTATGCCAGAGGAGGCGTACCCACTAAAATGCTCTGGGACTGGTCCGAAGCGGGACAGTTGAAAGAGGGCAGGCCTTATAAGGTTGCCGGAGATCTGGGGCGGCCGGTGTACGACAGCCAGAAGGGCGTGTTTGAATGGGCGGAAAATGAGGTTCCTGAATACGGCTGGTTCAAGGGAGTGATACGTAACACTCTGGTCACGGACATCATTGATCCCGATACCGTTGTGGGGGTGAACTATGTGGATACAAAACCTTCCGATCCCAATGCACGAATCTATCCCTTCAAGGTACACAGAGGAATTCAGCCCTATGATGCGGAGCTGAACACCCTGGTTTTTCCAAAGCTCTTTGGTCCTAAGGGCAGCGGGGCTTACTGGTCGGATTTTGACTGGGTTGTATCCATTCAAAAGGGAATGGCTTCAAGGGATCTGCCTTTCAGCGGAGAGGTTGGTTTTGTGGAAACCACCTTCCGGTATCCCATCACCCATATGGTGGCGCCGAAAGATCAGGCCCTTTCCTGCGGCGAATGTCATGTACGGGAAGGGAGCCGTCTTGCAGGAATTTCCGGTGTGTACATTCCCGGCCGTGACAGTGGAGGCCCTTTGTCCAAGGCGGGGTGGATGCTGACGGCCTTTTCCATTCTGGGGGTGGGGCTCCATGCTTTTCTACGTATCAGCGGATGGGGGGGGAAAAAGTGAAATCCATTTATCTGTATACCCGTTTTGAACGTTTCTGGCACTGGGCCCAGGCCCTTCTCATCGGCGGACTTCTCTGGACAGGCTTTGCCGTTCACGGAGATTTGCCATGGCCGGATTTTCATACGGCCGTTATCTGGCACAACCGTCTGGGTATTACATGGCTGATTCTGTTTGCCTTCATTCTCTTCTGGGAAGCTACCACGGGTGAGTGGCGGCACTATGTTCCTACCACCCGCAAGCTTTTTGCTGTGGGCCGGTATTATCTTGTGGGAATTTTCAGGGGTGAACCCCACCCTGTTGCCAAAACGGCTGAAGCCAAGCATAATCCCCTGCAGCGTCTCACCTATCTTGGCGTTGCCGTTGCCATCGTTCCTGTACAGGTGGTTACAGGGCTTCTGTACTGGACCTACAATGACTGGCACCTTTTGGGCTTTTCCATGAATTTAGGGGTTCTGGCCTTTCTGCATGTGGCAGGAGCTTTTCTGTTTCTGATGTTTCTTGTGATTCATGTGTACATGATTACCACAGGCCATACACCCTTTGCCCATCTGAAAGCCATGGTAACGGGGTGGGAAGAGGTCCATGGTCCGGATAAGCCTCCGCATTAAAAGGCTGGTTGCCTTGTTGATGCCTGAATGGTAAAAGTGAAAAAAATGGCCCCTTTCCGGGGCTGTTTTTTTGGTGAAACACGGATACTCAACCCGTGAAAGGAAAAAAGGCATGACCCTTTCTGCTGCCGAAAAAGTACGGCGTTTCTATGCCTGTTTTACGGGAGAGGATCAGGTTCTGATCCTTATCAATGCAGATCCTGATGCCATGGCCAGTGCTATGGCCGTAAAGCGTTTGCTCTGGCGCCGGGTGGCCGGTGTCACCATTACCCATGTGAATGATATCCAGCGTCCGGACAATCAGTCCATGATCCGGCTTCTGGGTATCAGGATGGTGCACTTCCGGGACCTGCCGAACTGGCGCTACAGCCGCATTGTTCTTGTGGATTCCCAGCCCGATCACCATGATTGTTTTGCCCTGTTCCGGCCGGATGTTCTGATTGATCATCATCCGGAATCCTGTGTTGTGGGTCGCTTCTGTGATGTCCGTCCCAAATACGGGGCTACGGCTACCATTCTGACGGAATACCTGCGGGCTGCCCGCATTGTTCCGTCATCCAGGCTGGCGACAGCTCTTTATTATGGTATCAAGACGGATACGGCCGATTTTCAGCGGAAGACCATCATGGAGGACGTGAAGGCTTTCCAGTATCTTTTCCGGTACATGAATCCCCAGTTGGAAAGAAGGATAGAAAATGCGGAAATTCCTCTGGAAACCCTGGATGTTTTTGAAAAGGCCCTTAAGTGCAGGGTAATGAGGGGAAACCGATTGTATGCCCACCTTGGTGATGTGATAAGCCCTGATGTCTGCGTACAGCTGGCGGATTTTTTCATGCGTGTGGATGTGGTGAGCTGGACCATTATTTCCGGTGTCTATGACAAAAAACTGATCATTATTTTCCGCAATGACGGCATTCGTCGGTCGGCGGGTATCGTGGCAGCGGCCAGTTTCGGAAAAATAGGATCCGCAGGGGGGCACAAGGGTGCTGCACGGGCGGAAATTCCCCTTATTGTACTGGAAAAACAGGTAAACGTCAAAGACAGCAGAAAGCTTGCTGCCTGGATCCGGGATCATGTGGAAATCCGTACCCAGAAGAAAAGCAGGCCGGAGAAGGCGGAACCATGCGGATAATCCTGCTGGGTTCCGGTACCTGTGTGCCACGGCTGGACCGTGCCTGCAGTGCCCTTCTGGTGGAGGTTTCAGGCCTGAAGATTCTGGTAGACTGCGGCCTTGGCACCATGCACCGGCTTCTTGCCGCTGGTACGGAACCTTCTGATGTGGATCTTCTTTTTTTGACCCATTTTCATCCGGATCATACGGGGGAACTGGTTTCCCTCCTTTTTTCCGGTAAATATGCGGGGGCCAGAGGTCGCAGCAAAAAACTTGTACTAGCCGGAGGGAAGGGTCTTGGGGAGTTTTGCAGGGGGCTTGGCCGGGTTTACGGAGAATGGGTGGATGGGGGAGGGCTTCTTGAAGTAAAAGAAATCCCCATGGTAACTCAATTCTTATGGTCCGTGGGTGAGGTGCAGCTGGGATGCACACCCGTAAATCACCGGCCCGAAAGCCTTGCCATCAGCGTGGGCCACCATGGGCGGAGGCTGGTGGTTTCGGGTGACACGGATATCTGTCCGCCACTGGCTGCCTTTTCTTCTGGTGCAGATCTTTTGGTCTGTGAGGCGGCTATGCCCGATAGTATGAAGGTGGATGGGCACCTGACTCCGGCTCTGGCCGGAGCACTGGCGCAGGAGGCCGGGGTGGCAAAACTTGTGCTGACCCATCTGTATCCAGAGTGTGAGGGTACGGATGTGGTGGCAGGAGCCAAACGTTTCTTTGATGGTTCTGTATGGGTGGCCTCGGATTTGATGACTTTGGACCTGTGAGGGGATGTGAACTATCCGCTTTTTATGCATATGGAAGGGATTCCCTGTCTTGTGGTTGGAGGGGGGCGTGTCGGGTTGCGAAAAGCCAGAGGGCTTCTGTCTGCCGGTGCCAGGGTGGTGGTGGTGGAGCCAGCACCCTGTTCTGAACTGATCCGTATGGCAAGGGACGGACTGCTGGAGCTTCGCTCCAGATTTTTTGAAGCAGGGGATCTGGAAGGTATGCGCCTTGTTTTTGCTGCCACCCATAACGCAGCAGCGAATGCCATGGTGGCCCGGGAATCCCGCAGCCATGGTATTTTCTGTAACATAGCCGATGATCCTTCAGGCTCTGATTTTTTTCTGCCTGCTCTGGTGCAGCGCGGTGATCTTACCCTGGCCATTTCTACGGGTGGGCGCAGCCCGGCCCTGGCCCGTAAGCTGCGTATGGACCTGGAGGCCTGCTTTGATGAAGGGTACCAGCCTTTTCTGGAGATCATGGGAAGGGTGCGGCAGTACCTGCTGGCCAGGGAGCATAATCCGGACAGGCACAGGGATATTTTTCGTTTTCTGGTGGAAGGGCCTCTTCTCTCCCATATCAGAAACAGAGACAGGCAGGCCATGGTGCGTCTGTTGAGCCCCTTTGTGGGAGATGGTGCGGAAGAACTGGTTTTTTCAGTGATCAGGGACAATGATGTCCGGAATGCTCCGGAAAATTCGGAGAGACATCGGAAGGAAGAGGATTCATGAGTATTGTTGTGATTCTTTATGCCCTGAGTACCCTTGGCTATCTGGTTTTCCTGCTGTTGAGAAAAGAAGGCTGGCAGAGGGGGGGCTTTGTTCTGCTTTGTGCCGGGTTTCTGGTCCATGCTGTCTGGCTGGGCAGCCGGTGGGTGAAGGAAGGCCACCTGCCTCTCTTTGACCTTTCGGGTAATCTTTCCTTCAGTGCTTTTATTTTTGCCGGCGTTTTCATTGCCCTGAGGCATCGCTATCATGTAAAAATTCTGGGTATTTTTGTGGCCAGTGTCACGGCGGGATTAAGTCTTGCCGCATGGCTGACGCCATCGGCTTCTTCCCTTCCGGAGCCTGCCTATACCAGCCTTTGGGTAGTGGTGCATGTGGCTGCCAGTTTTGCGGGGAATGCTGCCTTTACTCTGGCCTTTGCCGTGGGCGTGCTGTATCTCCTTCTGGAAAGACGGATCAAAGAAAAGAGAAAGGATATTTTCTTTCGCAGGCTGCCGTCGCTGGAGCTGCTGGACGCAACGGGGCATGCCTGTATTCTTGTGGGTTTTACTTTCATGACCCTTGGGCTGGCCACGGGAATTCTGTATGCCCGCACGGTATGGGGGCAGTTCTGGAGCTGGGATCCAAAGGAAGTCTGGTCCCTTGTGGTATGGCTGGTTTATGCGGCCCTGCTTCATGGGCGGCTTTCTTCAGAATGGCGGGGAAGAAAGGCGGCCCGGATGGCTATTGTGGGTTTTCTTCTGGTTCTGTTCACCTTTCTGGGGGTGAATTTTCTTTTGATGGGACACCATGAAGGCTTTACCCGTATAGGGGCCTGATGTCCGGCGTATGACAAAGGATGCCCCTTCAGGGCATCGGGATGGGATGGCATGGCAAGACTTCCGGGTATTGTTCTTTTTGGAATGAATCACAAAACAGCGGCTCTTGAGGTGCGGGAAAAGCTGTCACTGAATGCCGATGAAGTGGCTTCCGTGCTTTTGAATCTGAAGATGGCCGGTACAATTTCTGAGCTACTGATCCTTTCCACCTGTAACCGGGTGGAGTTTCTCCTTGTCACTCCGGATACGGATGAGGCCCGTAAAGAGGTATTGGCTGAGCTTGCATTGCGTAAGGGTGTGGCCCCAGAGTTCTTTGCCTCCTGTTTTTATCTGTTTGAGGGGCTGGAAGCTGTGCGGCATCTTTTTCGTGTTTCCGCCAGTCTGGATTCCATGGTTCTGGGGGAGCCTCAGATCCTGGGGCAGGTCAAACAGGCTTATCAACGTTCCACGGCAGCCGGGGCATCCGGTCCCATCCTGAACAGGCTGATGCACCGTGCCTTTCAGGTGGCCAAGCGTATCCGAACGGAAACGGGCATCGGAGACCATGCCGTTTCCATCAGCTATGCGGCCATAGAGCTGGCAAGAAAAATTTTTGGCTCCCTGGAAGGGCGCAAGGCCATGCTTCTGGGGGCCGGAGAAATGGCGGAACTGGCTGTGGAGCATCTCCTGCGGCACAGGATCAGTGAGGTTATTGTGGCCAACCGCACCTTTGACAGGGGTTTTGCCCTGGCGCAGCGGTTCGGTGGGAAAGCCATCCGCTTTGACGATGTACAGGCCACCCTGGGAGATGTGGATATTGTCATCAGCTCCACAGGAGCATCGGACTATGTAATACGAAAGGCGGACATACGGCCGCTGATGCGAAAAAGACAGAACCGTTCTCTGTTTTTTATCGATATTGCCGTGCCAAGGGATGTGGACCCCGCCATCAACTCTCTGGATAATGCCTATGTCTATGACATTGACGATCTTCAGGGCGTTGTGGATGATAACCTTCATGAACGGCAGCAGGAAGCTTCCCGTGCGGAGGGGATTATTGAGGAGGCGGTGCTGCGTTTTGCCGAGTGGGTGGAAGGGCTGGCACTGGTTCCCACCATCAAAGCCCTGCGTGAAAAGGTTGGCACCATTCTTGAGGATGAGCTGCGCCGGACCCTGGGAGATGCGGGCCTTCCTTCCGAAGCCATGGACCGTATGGTGGAATCCATGGTGACCAAGATCCTGCATGATCCCATTTCTCTCCTCAAAAGTGGTGGTATGCATGGCAACAGAGATCGTTATCTTGGCTGGGTACGTCTCCTGTTTTGTCTGGATCCGGTGGAAAGTGAGGGGCGTTCGGTTCCATCTGTGGATTGTTTTCTGCATCGGGAAGGGGAGGCCTGCGTCTGTAAGCAGAAAACAGGATGGAAGCGATGTTTCTGAGGGGGCATGGACGGACAGCATAGGGCTGCCTGAAAAGGATTCATAAACAGGAATTATGAGAAACTGTTCTTGAAAAGCAGGGGCTTGGAAGGAAAAGCCCTTTACATGGAAAAACTCTCTGTGGTATGCAGTCATACTTTTTTATGGGTGGCTATTTTTGATAGTAGTCTGCTTGGTGTGTGATCTGCGTTTTGTGATGAAGGTTCGGTTTTTTTCCGCCCGATGGGATGTGCGAGGAGGGTTTTCATGGATAAAGAACAGATTGAATACTTCAGAACCTATCTTGTTACACAGCTGGATGAGTTGCTCCATCAGGCCGATGGTACGGTCAGTGGCATGACAGAGCCGAAGGAAAATTTTCCGGATCCCACGGATCGTGCGTCCCATGAGTCCAACCGGAATTTTGAACTGCGTATACGTGACCGGGAGCACAAGCTGATCAAAAAAATCAAGCAGGCACTGGACCGCATTGATAATGGAACCTTTGGAGTCTGTGATTCCTGCGGTGAGGATATTGCTGTTGAGCGTCTCAAGGCAAGGCCTGTAACAGCACAGTGCATTGAATGTAAAACAAAGTCCGAGAAGATGGAAAAAGCTCTTGGCATTTGAATCTCTGGATCCTGCTGTGGATCTGCATACCCATAGTACGGCTTCCGATGGCAGCCGTACACCTCAGGAGCTTATGGAAGAAGCGGTATCTCTTGGGCTGGCTGCTCTTTCCATAACAGATCATGATACCATGGCCGGCGTCCTAGAAGTTCTGGATGCCGGTTTTTGTTCCGCCATTCATTTTGTACCAGGGGTTGAAATATCGGCCACGGTGCCCGAAGGTATGGACAGGCAGGACAGCCTTCATATCCTAGGATATGGTATGAATCCCCATGACAGACAGCTTACCTCCCTTCTGGAAAGACTGCAGGAGGCCAGAGAAAAGAGAAATCCCCTCATGATCCGTAAATTACAGAATCTGGGGTTGGATATCACCATGGAAGAGGTGGCTGAAAAATCGGGCAGTGGACTGGTGGGGCGTCCGCACATGGCGGGAGTCCTTGTGGATAAAGGACTTGTTCCGGATGTGGATACGGCCTTTGAGCGTTATCTCGGCAGCGGTCGTCCTGCCTATGAGGAAAAATACAGAGTGCCCTGGAAAGAAGCTATCCGAGTGATCCGGACGGCGGGGGGGGTTCCCGTACTGGCCCATCCCGGCCTGATCCGTGGACTGGACAGGGAGTCCCTGCGCAGCCTGCTGGTACGGCTTTGTGCCGAAGGGCTTTCCGGGGTTGAGGTGTATTATCCCCGGCATGACAGAGTGCTGGTCAGCACCCTTGAGGCTCTTGCTTCAGAGATGGGCCTGATCCGCACAGGCGGATCGGATTACCATGGCGGTCTGAAGGATGGCATTGCTCTGGGCAGGGGGTTCGGTGACCTTCTGGTTCCCTATGAGGTTTATGAAGAACTGAGGCTTGCCATGAAAAAGGCTGCTGGCGGGTAGCTGTCTCATCCCTTTATTTGAAGGCAGCATTGCAAAACGGTATGGTACCGGCGCTTTCTGAGAGGATGGGTTTAGCAGTGCGGGCAGTTGTGCCGGCTCTGCTAAGCATATCCTGTTCCCCGGTGATTTGCACCGGACGTTTTTGGGAGGACTTCTGTTTCCGGGTGAAGTCCTCGGGTAGTTTTTTCCCTATGGATGTGCACAATGACTTTTCTTTCCATGAAGGTCCTTCAAGAGGCCATACAGTATTCCTTTCATAATCCTGAGGTACTTGACAACGCGCTTTGCCACTCTTCCTATGTCAATGAGCAGGCTCTGGTACTCAAAAATAATGAGCGGCTCGAGTTTCTTGGCGATGCGGTCTTAAGTCTTGTCATCGGTCATCTTCTCATGGATCATTTCAGGGATGTCCGGGAAGGGGACTTGTCCCGTATCCGCGCCAGTCTTGTGAATGAGCGGCAATTGGCAGAGGTGGCAAGGCAGCTGGATCTGGGAGCCCATATTCGTCTGGGACGCGGAGAAGTGCAGACCAATGGCCGCAACAAGGATTCCATTCTGGCCGATGCCTATGAGGCCCTTGTGGCGGCGGTTTACAGGGATGGTGGCTTTGAGGCGGCCTTTGCTTTTGTTGCCCGTTGCTTTGGTCCCATCCTTGCCCGTCTTGATATGAGAGAAGGTATCCATGATGCCAAAAGTCGTCTTCAGGAAGAAGTGCAGATGCGGCACAAGGTGACACCTGTATACCGTATTGTTGGCGAGGAAGGGCCGGACCACGATAAAATTTTTCATGTGGAGGTGGAAGCTCACCGGCTTACTGCCAGGGGGGCCGGTAAAAGTAAGAAGCTGGCGGAACAGGATGCAGCTCGTAAAATTCTGGAAATGATGTCCCTTTAGTCGGTATTGTTCCAGGCTTTCCCGGTCCTTTTTGGTTATACAAAGGTGGTCTGCTTGGTTATCTCCATTGGTAAGCCTTTTATTATTCCCCTCTTTCTCCCCCACGCGGCCTGTCCCCGCCACTGTCTGTTCTGCAACCAGAAGGCCCTGCATGCGGAGGATTTTTTGCTGGATATGCATGCATTGCGCAGGGAAAGGGACCGTTGGCTTGCTTTTCCCAGGAACCGGCAGCGTCCTCTGGAGCTTGCTTTTTTCGGTGGTAATTTTCTGGGTCTTGGTGAATCCCGGCTGAGGGCATGTATGGATCTGGTGACGGAAGTACCGGGTGCGGGAGTCCGTTTTTCCACAAGGCCGGATACGGTATCCGAAGACTCTGTCCGGATTTGCAAGAAGGCTGGCAGGCCTGTTACGGTGGAGCTGGGAATTCAGTCTCTGGACGAGGCTGTGCTGAGACGTTCGGCACGGGGGCACGGTGTGGCTGAGGTGGCAAGAGCGGTGCAGGTTCTCAAGGATGCGGGTATCCGTACGGGGGCCCAGATGATGCTGGGCCTTCCCGGTGCTACGGAAAGCTCCGACATGGCCTCGGCCGAAAGTCTTTGTGTTTTGTCTCCCGATTTTGCCCGTGTGGCTCCCACTCTTGTCCTTGGCGGCAGTGGGCTGGCCCTTCTTTACCGCAGGGGAGCCTATAAGCCCATGAGCTTCGGAGAGGCGGTGCTGCGTTCGGCCCGCTATGTGGATCTGCTGGAAAAAAGAGGTGTTCCGGTGGTGCGTATCGGTCTTCAGACGGATACCTTTCTGGAAAACAGCATTGTGGCAGGTCCTCACCATCCTGCTTTTGGGGAATGGGTGCGCGGCCGCATGCTGGCCGACCGCGTTCTGGTTGTTCTTGCTTCCATGGGGCCTTTTTTTGCCGGTGAAGAGGTGTGCATCCGTGCAGCAGACTCCATCCGGGGGCGTATGCAGGGAATGAAAAAAAGTAATTTTCCCCTATTCTGCAAAGCCGTAGCTCCCGCCTCCCTTCGTATTCGGACAGATGCCGGTCTTCCACCTGGTTTCTGGCAGGTGGAACATCGGGGAAACCTTACAGGCCCTGCTTGAAAAAGTCCTTTTCGTCTTCAATCTGGCCGGATCTCGGCGTAAACTCTACGGGTTCATTTCCTTTCTGGAAAAATTCAAACGCTGAAGATTTGGATTCGGCAATGGGAAGAAGGCCCGTTTCCGTGTCGATTTTTACGGTTACGATACCCGGAGGCGCCGGTGGGAAAGATGTGGGCGGCAGGTTTTCATGGGCGGCCTCCATGAAATCCACCCATATGGGAGCGGCCGCTCTGGAGCCGGTTTCGCCTTCGCCAAGGGAGGCTTCATCATCAAAGCCAACCCATACTCCTGTGATCAACTGAGGGGTATAACCCACAAACCAGGCGTCCTGCAGCTCATTTGTGGACCCTGTTTTGGCGGCAACGGGCCAGCCTTTGCGGCTGAGGGTGCGGGCCCTCCATCCGGTTCCGTTGCTGACGGCTGTTTCCAGCAGGCTAGTCATGAGAAAGGCCGTTTCCTCGGAAAGAACCTTTTCATGAAAGGGTCGGTTGTTTTCCAGCAGATTCCCGTCCCTGTCTTCTATGCGGTTGATGAATACGGGATCGGCAAGCTTACCCTGGTTGGCAAAAACCCCGTAGGCATTGACCAGCTCAAGAAGGGAGTGGCCGGAAGAGCCAAGTGCTATGGAAAGATCTCTGTTGATGGGTGAGGTCAGGCCCAGTTTGCGGACATAACCCAGAGTATAATCCATACCGATATCTTCCATAATTTTGATGGTGATAACGTTTCTGGATTTGTTGAGGGCCTCCCTGAGCATGGTGGGACCGTAAAAGGTATCCTGATAGTTTTTGGGTTTCCATGTGAAGTCTCTGGTCTCATCACGGAAGACAAAGGCATTGTCCACAATAATGGAGGCAGGGGTGTATCCCTTATCCAGGGCAGCCGCATAAATAAAGGGCTTGAAGGAGGAGCCCGCCTGTCTTCTGGACTGGATGGCGCGGTTGAACTGGCTGTCTCTGAAATCCCTTCCCCCCATCATGGCACGGACTTTTCCCGTTCCGACTTCCATGCAGAGCAGGGCCGCCTGGGCCTTGGGTATCTGTTCGAGGCGCAGATCCCAGATTCCGTTTTCCTGTTTTTCTACCAGACGGACAAGGATTTCATCACCCACCTTCAGGGCATCTCCGGGTCTCTGGATGCGGATATCGTAGTAGGCGACCTCCGGATTCGGTCTGCGTGCCCAGCGCATGGTTGAAAGGGGTATCTCACCGGTATGTTTTCCAAAACGAACCCGGGTTTTCTGGCCCTGATTGTCTACATGAACTACAATGGCGCGGGTGATCATGTTGGTTTTCACAGGTGTTTCTCCGGAGTCCTCTCCTATGGAAGCCACAGCAGCCTCTATGCCGGCAACACCCACATTGCTCAGGGGGCCTCGGTATCCCTGCCGTTTGTCAAGGTCGGCCAGACCTTTGAGGATGGCTTTTTCTGCTTCTCTCTGGATGGA
Source organism: Desulfobotulus pelophilus (assembly GCF_026155325.1). Classification (NCBI taxonomy): domain Bacteria; kingdom Pseudomonadati; phylum Thermodesulfobacteriota; class Desulfobacteria; order Desulfobacterales; family Desulfobacteraceae; genus Desulfobotulus; species Desulfobotulus pelophilus. The sequence goes on from NZ_JAPFPW010000013.1 coordinate 46,747, forward strand.
AAGATTCAAAGCCGTATGAATCTGCAGGCCTTCTTCATAAAGGGTTTTTTCTCCGTAACGCTGCAGCACGTACTGGCGGACATATTCTGTATAATAAGGGGCCATTTCGATATAGAGGTTCTGGCGGGGGTAAATGGAGAGTTTTTCTTCTCTGGCTGTTTCTGCTTCTTCCTGGGATAGGATGCCGCCGCTTACCATCCGTGACAGTACATACAGCTGGCGTTCCCTGGCCCTTTCCGGATGGCGGAAGGGGGAGTAGCGGCTCGGGGCCTGGGGCAGGCCTGCCAGTATGGCCGCCTGGGCAAGGGAAAGATCTCTGGCTGAAACGCCGAAGTAATTCTGGGCGGCGGCTTCAACCCCATAGGCTCCGTGGCCCAGAAAAATCTGATTCAGATAGAGATGGAGAATTTCTTCTTTTTCAAGGTAGCGTTCAATGCGGTAGGCCAGTATGGCTTCCCGCATTTTTCTGGCATAGCTGCGTTCCGGAGTCAGAAAAAAGGACTTGGCTACCTGCTGGGTAATGGTGCTGCCGCCCTGCACGATGTTGCTGGCCTGGATGTTTTTGATGAATGCACGCAGAATACCCTGGGGATCAATGCCCCTGTGCTGAAAAAACCGGGAATCTTCAGCGGCAAGGAAGGCTTCGATCAGGTGATCCGGCATATCCGAAAGGGAAATCACAATACGTCGTTCCCTGAAAAATTCGGCAACAATGGTGCCGTCTTCCGCATACACCGTTGAGATGGCAGGAGGACGGTAGGCCTTGAGGGCAGAAACGGAAGGAAGATCTTTGGAAAAGTAGAAGAAAGCGGTACCAGCCAGCCCTGCCGCTGCGGCAGAGCAGACGAAAATGGTTATGAAAAACCATTTGATTATAGATATGAATCGGCCCCTGGGAGGGCTGGTGCGGCGGTTTCGGTGATGGGAGCTCATGGATTAGTCTGCTCTCTTATGTCGGGTTGGTGAAAGTGGTGAAAAAGGCTATGCGGATTTCCAGTGATAAAAAATCATACCTGATGGTTTTCGTAGCAGATTCGGTCTTCCGGGGCAAGGATGGGCTTGGGGAGGAGCGGGATCGTTTGACAGGTCCGGGACAGGCAGAGTAGATAATATAAGCAAAAAGGTAACTGTTCAGCACAATTTCCCTTTGGCAAATCGAATACCTTTCATCAGGTGCATAGACAACCGGGCCATTTATTCGAGACGCAATCCGGAACTCAAGCTGAAAAGCCCAAGCCCCTTTGCGGGAGCAGAAATGTTTAAGGATTTTGAGTGCCGGAATCCGAAACGATGGCAATGTTACTCACAAACAGCCCTATTGTCTTTTGCTAAAACTAAGGCTTTGAAAGTAATAAAAAATATTTCAGGATAAAATGTGCTGAACAAGTACGCAAAAAGAATCTTTATATAGCATAGGGAAAGGGCAGGAGCGTATACTATGAAGGTGGATTTTGGGAAGTGTGGAGGGCTGGTTCCTGTGATTGCACAGGATGTGCACTCCGGTGAGGTTCTGATGCTGGCCTATATGAATGAGGCTGCCCTGCAGAAAACCCTTGAAACAGGAAAGGCTACCTATTTCAGCCGCTCGAAAAATCGTCTGTGGGTAAAGGGAGAATCTTCGGGCCATGAGCAGGAGGTGAAGGAAATACGGGTCGACTGCGATGGAGATACCCTGCTGCTGCGGGTGGTTCAGAAGGGTGGAGCGGCCTGTCATACGGGCTATGCTTCCTGTTTTCACCACCGTATCCAGGCCGATGGCGGAACGGAAGTGCTGGGATTGCCTGTTTTTGACCCCGAAAAGGTGTATGGTAAGTAGCTTTTGTGTTTTTGGGGTGAGCTTTTTTGAAGACGAACCGTGAGATGAAGAAGGAATTTTTTATGCATATCCGCTCCGCAGAGTTTATCACCAGTGCCGTTAAGGCTGCCCAGTATCCACCGCCGGATTTTCCGGAGGTGGCTTTTGTGGGGCGCTCCAATGTGGGAAAGTCTTCCATGATCAACTGCCTTGTTCAGCGAAAAAGCCTTGTTAAAACCAGTCAGACTCCCGGTAAAACTCAGCTTGTGAATTTTTTTCTGGTGAATGAATGCATGCGTCTTGTGGATCTGCCTGGTTATGGCTACGCAAAGGCTCCTAAAGATGTACAGCGGCAGTGGGGTCCCATGATTGAGGGCTACATTGTTGACAGGCCTAATCTTTGTGGCCTTTTTCTTCTGATGGACATCCGCAGGGATGTGCGTGAGGAGGAGGAAAGGATACTGGAGTGGCTGGTATCCCGGCGTATGCCCGTACGTCTCGTCTTGACGAAAACGGATAAATTCAGTCGCTCTGCCGGTATGGCCCGTGTGCAGGCGCTGGTAAAACAGACAGGTCTCCGTGCCGGTGATTTCATACTGTTCTCATCCAAAACCCGCCAGGGCCGGGAGGATGTATGGCAGTGGATTTCTTCCATGACCGGTATTCATGAAGAAGCCTTATAATCCAGGGAAATTATCTTATGTCATCAGCCGCTTCTTTTTATTCGGGTTTTGTTGCCATTATCGGAGCGCCCAACGCGGGAAAGTCTACTCTGATGAATCGTCTCATCGGGGAGAAAATAGCCATAACCTCCAAAAAACCGCAAACCACAAGAAACCGCATTCTGGGTATAGTGCATCGTCCTTTTTCCCAGTTGGCCTTTGTGGATACGCCGGGTGTTCACCGAACATCGAAAATACTGAATCGCCGCATTGTTGATGCTGCACTGGCCGCAACCACCGATGCGGACCTTGTTCTCTGGCTGATGGATGTGAGCCGCAGCGCTGAGGAGGAAAACAGCCTGATACTGGAACATCTGCAAAGCTGCTCCAAGCCGGTCATTCTCGCGCTGAACAAGATCGATCTGATTGCGCGGCCGGAGCTTCTTACATGGATGGAGTTATGGCATGGCCGTTTTCCTTTCCGTGAGATCGTTCCCATTTCCGCCGTAAGTGGTGAGCAGGTGGAGGTTCTGGTGGAGGTTCTGGAAAAGTATCTGCCCGAAGGTCCGCCCCTTTTTCCCGAAGACAGCCTGACGGACAAGTCTGTGGGCTTTATTGTTTCCGAACTGATACGGGAAAAGGTTTTGCGGCGTACGGGTGAAGAAATTCCCTATTCCATAGCTGTGACCATTGAATCCTTTAAAGGTGAGGGAGAAGGTGAAAAAGCCGAGATCCATGCGGCCATCCATGTGGACAGGGAGTCTCAGAAAGGTATTCTGATTGGTAAGGGGGGGAGCCGTCTGAAAGAGATCGGCACCGATGCCAGAAGGGATATCGAAGCTCTTATGGGTAAAAAAGTGTTTTTAAAGCTATTTGTGCGGGTCCAGAAAAACTGGACACGGGACGCAAAGGCCATGGAACGTTTCGGGTATTAAGGGTATTCCCATGAAAATGGAGGCATTGTTTGCCCCGCTCTTCGGTGGGAGAGGGGCCTGCCTGTCACACAGGCCCGGAGACTAAGCTTCTGGAGTAAGGAACCGTTTGTTGGCCTGAGTGTCGGGGTGAAGCCAAAAGGGATGCGGGAGCGGCCTTGATCCCACGCTGGAGCAAGGGTTTGCTGAAAGCTGTGGGTTGCTGGCCTTCTGAGAGGGGCGCTGGGAAAGATTGTCTGTCGGGCAGATTATCCCCTGAAGTAGTCTGTCTGTACCTGTAGGGAAGGACCGTTATGGATCATCACTGGTTTGAAGATGATGTGTTTGTCAAAAAAGAAAGGCAGAAGGCCCGGGAGCTGCGTCAGTCCCAGTGGTGGAAGCGCCAGTGCTCAAGGGGTGTCTGTCACTATTGCGGTTTCCCGACTCCCGCTGCCGATCTTACCATGGATCATGTTATACCCCTTGCACGGGGAGGCCGGAGCACCCGGGGCAATGTGGTGCCTGCCTGCAAGGCCTGCAACACCAAAAAAAAACAGCTCCTGCCCATGGAGTGGGAAGAGTGGCTTACAAAGTCAGGCAGCTTCTCTTCGGATGGCGGATAGGGTTGTCAGGTTGATCCGTCTTTGAGTGGAAAAAAGGCTTCCGGATGAGAAAAAGGATCATCCGGAAGCCTTTTTGGTTTGCAGGCCTTGTGCAGCCTATGGTCCGGTGAAGGAGAAATCAGCGGCAAAGCCTGTGAATGGTCTGCGCATGCCAGCGTCCCCGACCGGAGAAGGTGGGGAAATCGTTGTCCGTGAGGTAGGCTGCAATCTGCTCGTAGGTCATGTTGTCTTTTCGGAGTTTTTCGATGAGTTTCAGAATATATTTACGGCTGGTTTTCCGTACGTCATCTTCGCTTGTACCGAGTTCGGGAATCTGTCCGTCCTTACGGTCGGATCGTTCCGAAAGGGTTGCAGCTGGTGCGGGTGCCGGTGCAGGGGCTGGTGTGGCAATGGTCTCCATCAGCCTTTCGAGGCTGTCCGCAAGGCGCTCCAGAGCCTCTGCCTTCCGTTCCTCCGCTTCCGCTCTGCGGTCTTCCATAAAAAGGCGGTCCCTCTGGGTCTCCACAAAGGCTTCCAGGGTGCCGACCAGGGTCTGCATGGTTTCTTCCCGAACGACCGGAGCCGCATGGGGAGGCGTTCGGGGGGTTCGGCGATCCTGGCCGCTCCGTCTTTCCGAATGTCCGGTGCCGGGTGGGGTATCGTAATTACCCTTGGGTGGTTTGTTGAAGCGGCGTTCTTTCGCCGCAGTCTGGTTCCGTAAATTCTGAAGAAAATCATTCATGGAAAATCCTGTTCAAAGCTCGCTCTCTGGCGATAAAAAAATGATATCCATCGGTAAAATGGAGAGGTAAAAAAACGTATGGTGTGAAATGTCCAGAAATTCCAATATAAGAATTTATTGCTAGGTTCATTGATATATCAGATGAAAGGGGATGTCAATTGGCCTTGACAGCTGTATGGGTGCTTTTTTCCATAAAAATTGGGGGAGAAGCAGCTCATGCTGCTTCTCCCCCGTTGGGTTTTATGATTTTTTCCCTTTGTGTTTAGAAACGATAGGTAAAGGTTATGCCGGCACCCAGAAGGTGGCCGTCTGCCCTGGCGTGAACCCTTGGGTCGTTCAGCCCCGCAACCTCAAAGGCTTTATTGAGGTTCACGGATTCGCCGCCCACCTGTCGGGTCTGTTCTATGGCCGTATACTGCAGTATGGTGTCGATGGTCATGTTCTGGCCAATGTTGAATCCCGCACCAAAGGAGTAGGTCTTTTTATCCGCGTCGGGCCACATGGTGTCCAGGGTTCTGTCCGGAATAGGGGAAGGATCATAGAAGTAACCGGCCCGCAGGGTGAGAAGATCGTTTACGATGAACTCACCGCCGAAGCGGAGCTGTCGTGTGTTTTCCCATCGGCGCTGGGAGCTGATCTCATTTATACCGTAAGTATCAAACAGAGAGCCTGCAGCGATGTGTGTCAGAGGCTCTACCTGGTGCTGGTTGATGGACCATTCCGTCCATACCATGTCCATCTGGAGGGAAACACGGTCATGGGGGGTATAGCGTACCCCTGCCTGTACCTGCTGGGGATGGTTGTAGTCCAGGGTTGTTTTGGCGACTTTACGGCCATTTTCAAATACATCACCTTCAAAATCCGCATCCGTCTCGCTGCGGTAGGTCAGGCCCAGAGTCACCGTATCCGTAGGCCGGTACATAACACCCAGATTAAAGGAGTAGTTGACATCGTCTTTCAGTTCCACCTTTATGTGCTGGTAGCTCCCTCCGTTGGGTCCCAGTGCAGGGTTCGGTACCCATCTCATTACTTCGGCACCGGATTCGGACATGCCAACGGAAACGCCGAAGCCCAGAGAAAGCCGCTCATTTACCTTGTAGGCTACGGTGGGATTGATGACCTTGCGGTTGTAATAGGAGTGGTAGGAGCTGCGGGCCAGTGGATTAACGGCCGGGTCTTTGGGAAATTCCACTTCAAGGCCAAAGGGTGCATACACGCCCACGCCAAAGGCAATACGATCTGTTATGGGCATGGCAAAACCCAGGTGGGGAGCGATGAGCAGGGGGGCGTCATCGGAAACGGATGCCTGATTGTCAAAGGTGGGCGTGTTCGGTGCCTGGAGATCGAAGCCTGCAAGTGGATGATTGGCAGCCGCTCCTTCTACATAAATATTTTTCAGCTTGATGGAAGGATCAATGAGGTGCACCCCTGCGGCCAGAGTTGGCCGGTCAATCTGAGTCAGTCCGGCGGGGTTGTAATACACGGCAAAGGGGTCATCGGCATAGGCACTGTACGCACCGCCCATGGCGGCGGCCTTGGCCCCGATACCGAAGGTGTCAACGCAGCCGGCATGGGCCACTCCTGCACCGAAAGTAAGGGCTGCTGCCAGACAGAACAACTTCTTTTTCATGAATGCCTCCTTGGTGGTTGAAACGTGAACAATCCCTTGGTGTGTGGACCGTTTGTTGTCGGGATCTCCCGGATCAGATGGTATGCAAAGATTTTTTTTGCATACACAGGTCTGGCAAGAGAACTCGAATTGACCAAATGTTCATCTGTTGGCGCTTGGAATAAGGATTGTGAAAAGCGAACGGTGTTTCACATGTAGCGGAGAGAAGATGCGAAGTCAAGAAAAAATACAGGGTCCGGAAGGAAAAGAAAGGGGCCCCAAGGCCCCTTAAGGGTGTACTCAGCGGAAAAGAGCGCAGGTCACAAAGCGGGTTTCCGGAGAAAGGGAGAGGTCTCCACCACCTTTTACAACAGCCAGTATGACTTTAGCCGGTTCTTCTTTGCTTGCAGGAAGTAGAATAAAGTCGGCAATATAGCCATCAAGCTCCGGTGTTTCAGCCGCTATTTCCATTTCATATCCGTTCCACGAAAGGAGGTGGAGGCTTCCCGTGCGAAAGATACGAAGGCGCTGGAAAAGACGACCCGCTGCCTCCACATTGCGCAGAACCAAAAGGCTTTCCGTACCGTCCGGATCGGCAAGAATCCGGGTGCGACCGGTAAAATAGTGGCGACTGCTGGAAGCTTCCCGTCCGCTTTTTTCCGCATAATCCATGGAAACGGGAAGGCCGGCATAGGCAAGGCGACTTTCCCAGAAGGATTCCTTTTTGTCGGAGAGGAGGGATAGGGTGCCGTTATCCGCTATATACAGATAGTCGTTCAGGCTGTTGCCCCGTATGCGCAGGGGAATAGCGTCAAAAAGATGGACTTCCGGATGGCTGCTTTCGCTGAGGAGTATCCGGTTGTTGCCGAGCCGGGCTTCTGCCACAGGACCGGAAAAAAGTTCGTCCCGGAAGCCCCGCATGCGGGTGAGCATAACGGCTTCGCCCAGTCTGTTGCGGCTTTTGACAAAAAAACGATTTTCCGGTCCGGCAACGGAGCGCAAATTTCCTTTTTCATATACCAGCACCTGAGATCGCATTCTCTGGGTGTTGGGGTTAATGGCCGTGAGCCAGATTTCCGCACGGCCATCTCCGCTGGTATCCATGACATCCATGCGCAGGGCATTTTCGTGGGCGGGCAGCGTAAGGGATGCAAGGGTTGTCTGAAGGTCGGGGTCCATGACGCGGATATCCCTTCTATCCACAAGAACGATTTCCCTTTTACCATCTCCCGTAAGATCTCCGCTGTCCATGGAAAGGACAGAGCCTTTTTCGGGAGCTGTCATGTGGATGACCTCAAAGGAGGGGCCGGACTGGCCTTTCTGCCGGGCAGCGGGAAGGGGCAGGGCCTGTGCCGGTACGGGGGGTCTTTCCGTGAAAAAAGTCAGAACCGCATCTCCGAAAGTGGTGATTTCCGGTAGTACATCTCCCTCATCTGTTGTGCTGTTTCTGCGGGAAAGGGCTACCTTATCCGTGGCAAGATGAATGAGGGCCAGATCGGTCACCATGGTACCGCCAAAGGCTGTGAGGCGGGTACGGATTTCAAAATCTGCCTCGTCGGGATTCCGGGCCAGCCTGCCCGCTGCGGCCATCTGGGCATCCAGCAGCGAGGTGATGCCATGGCCGAGAAACTGCAGATCTCCGGAAGCATGGACGGTTGTGGGGGCAATGCGCAGGGTTTCGGCTGCATGGAGAGAGGAAGATGCCATACTAAGGAAGCAGGCGAGGTAAAGGAAAAGGTTGACGGGGCGGCGCATGATGAATAACTCCTTTGTTGGCGGGGAATGGTCTGCAAGCACTGTCCGGAAACGATGTCCCCATTTCTATAAGAGATTTTTGGTTTTTATGCAAAGGGTCGCATAAAAAAAACGCTGTTTTGAAAAACTGTGTTGACTTATCTTTTCCGCAGATGGTAATCATAGACCTGTATTTTTCTGACAAGGAGAAGGGTCAGGCCTTGCGGAAAACAAAAAGAGGAAGTTCATTTACCGTACTTTTCAAGGAGAATGCCCATGAAAAAGTTGTTTGTTTCCGCCGTTGCGGGTTTGGCCATGCTTGGTCTTGCCCTGCCGGCAGCAGCCATGGATCATGAGTTTGGCGGTTATTGGAGAACCCGTGCTGTGGCAACGGGTGATTTTAACAACATGAATGATGCCAGCTATGTGGATACCCGTACCCGTCTGTTCTACACGGCCAAATTTTCTGACAACCTGAAGTTTGTCAACAAATTTGAGTTCAACACCGTGTGGGGTGACGATGACGGTGGTGATATCAGTGCTGACGGCAAGAATGACTGGCGCATCAAGAATTCCTATGTAGACATGACCTTTGGTGACTGGAATGCCACCGTAGGTATCCAGGGTGGTGTGATTGCCCGTGGTTTCCTTTTTGATGATGATTTTTCCGGTGCTGTGGTAACCTATAAAGCCGCTGGTTTTGATGTTCCCGTCATGTGGATTAAGCACACAGAAGGCTCTTACGGTGGTGCCGGTAGTGGCGATAATGATTATGACGTCGATTATCTGGTTGTGAATCCTACCGTTGCCCTTTCTGACCAGCTGTCCCTTAATCCTGTTTTCATGTGGGTACGTTCTGAAGATGCCAGCCAGTCAAATGGTTTTGGTGTTAACTTCGGATTTACCCCGGAAGATGTGAATCTTTTCTATCTCGGCTTGAATGCTGACATGGATTTCGGTATGGGTTCCGCATGGTTTACCGGTATTTATCAGTTCGGCAGCATTGACCATGCTCCTCTGGCAGGTTCCACAAGCACAGATGTTAAAGCCTACCTTGTTGCCCTTGGTGGTAACGTGGATCTGGGTGCTTTTAATGTTCACGGTGAAATGTTCTACGCCTCCGGTAACGACAGTGGCAGCGACTATGAGCAGTTCTTTGTGCCTGCCGGTCAGTCCTACTACTGGTCTGAAATTATGGGTCTTGGAACTTTTGATAACTATGGTTCCAATGGTTCCCCTGAAGATGCAATTGGTAACATCATGGCCTTCAATCTGGGTGCCTCCATGTCTCCCATTGAAAAGCTGACCGTGACCGCTGATATCTGGTATGCGCAGCTGGCTGAAAAAGATATAAATGGCGAAGATGAGCTGGGAACGGAACTGAACCTGAAAGCTTCCTACAAGCTGATGGATAACCTGAATGTAGATGTGGTGGGTGCCTATCTCTTTGCCGGTGATGCCACAGGTAAAGATGATCCCTGGCTGGTTGGTACTCAGCTTTCTCTGAAATTCTAATTCCTGATACTGTAATTCGGGAAAAAGAGGTTCATGGCTTATAAGTAAGATCAACCCGGAAGGTGCTGCAAAGCCCTTCCGGGTTGTTTTTTTTATCCCTTTGTGACCTCAGAGCGCCCGCGGCACACAGTGAAGTATTGCCAAACGCCGGGGTCAGGAATCATGCACAGTTTTACCCGCAGGTCGCCCACCGGCCTGTTGCCGCCGCATGGTACAGAAGAAAGGGGTCCTGTACTTTTGCTTGCCCGCAACCCTTGACAAAGCCTTATTTACCATCGGGTAGCGCAGACGTAAAAAACTTGTAGCCCAAACCAAAAGAGCGAAACCCGGAAGGTTTACGCTCTTTTGTAGGATATGTGCTGTTTGTTTTGTAAAGCGCGTTGCTGAGATTTGCGAGCTGTCTGTTATGGTTGTTTTTTATTGTAGCATGCGCTGAAGCAGTTCCGTTACCATCTTCGGGTTGGCCTGCCCCCGGCTGGCCTTCATGATCTTGCCCATGAAAAAGGCCATGAGCTTGGTTTTGCCGCCCTTATAAGCTTCCACCTCCGCAGGGTTTTCCTCCAGCACTCTGAGAACCATGGTTTCCAGTTCCGATGTGTCGGACACCTGGGAAAGCCCTTTTTCATGGATGATAGCCTGTGCCGTCTTTTGGGTTTCCGCCATTTCCTCCAAAACTTCTTTGGCTATTTTGTCGTTGATCTCTCCCTTTTCCAGAAGCTGCAGCAGTTCTCCCAGGGCTTCCGCCGATATGGGGGTGCTGTCAATGGACAGACCCTTTGCGTTGAGAAGACCCAGCAGATGAACGGCCACCCAGCTGGTGCAGCGTCGTACATTGTTGCTTGTTGTCAGGCAGGACTCAAAGTAATCCGCAAGCTCCCTTGAAGCGGTCAGGGTGGCTGCATCATCGGGTTTCAGGCCCATTTCGTTTATGAAACGGAGTTTTCTGGCCTCCGGCAGTTCAGGAAGGTTTTTTTGAATTACCTGAATCCAGTTTTCATCCAGTACAAGGGGTACGAGGTCAGGATCGGGGAAGTAGCGGTAATCATGGGCCTCTTCCTTGCTGCGCATGGCAAAGCTCTGATTTTTCACACTGTCCCAGAGTCTTGTTTCCTGGGTGATGGTTCCCCCGCTGCGCAGGATGCTTTCCTGTCGCTTGATTTCATAGGAAATGGCTTTTTCAATATAGCGGAAGGAGTTCAGGTTTTTCAGCTCCGTGCGGGTTCCAAGCTTTGTTTCTCCCTTCGGGCGCAGGGATACGTTGGCATCACAGCGGAAGCTGCCCTCTTCCATATTACCGTCGCAGACATCCAGATAACGGACAATGGCGTGAAGCTGGCGCAGATAGGCCACAGCCTCGGCAGGGGATGACAGGTCCGGTTCACTGACCACTTCAATGAGGGGAGTGCCCGCACGGTTCAGATCCACAAGGCTGGCAGGGCGAAAGGGGTCGTGGCTGGATTTACCCGCATCCTCTTCCATGTGGATGCGGGTAATGCCGATGCGTTTTTTTTCCGGCCTGCCTTCCATCTCAATTTCCAGCCAGCCGTGTTCGCCTATGGGCATGGTAAATTGGGAAATCTGGTAGGCTTTAGGAAGGTCCGGATAAAAATAATTTTTCCGGTCAAACCGGCTTTCCCGGTTCAGAGTGCAATGGGTAGCCAGAACAGCCTTTACCGCTAGCTCGGCAGCTTTCCGGTTGAGCACGGGAAGGCTGCCGGGAAGGGCCAGACATACGGGGCAGGTGTGGGCATTGGGAGCCGCACCAAAGGCCGTGGAGCAGTTGCAGAATATTTTGCTGGCGGTTTTGAGCTGAACATGCACCTCAAGGCCGATGACGGGTTCAAAATCCATGGGTTGATCCTTAGCTCTGGTTTGTTTTCGTTCACATCCGGACGAACAAGAAAAATTAGTATGCATACGCTTTTGTGTCAATCCTCTTGAAGGGGAAGAAGGGGGGCTTTTATGCTTTACAAGGCTTGGAAAAAATCGGAAAAGGACCTTTGCGCCACCATTGGTGGAGTTGTTGTAGGACATCGGGTCTGTAAGGAGGAATCTGTTGGCTTTTTTTCTCTGTGTCATCGGTATGGTTATGATAGTGGAAGGTATTCCTTACTTTGCCTTTCCGGAAAAAATGAAGCGCATGCTGGCTGAAATGCAGAAGCTTCCTGCTGCAAGGCTCCGTCGCTTCGGATTTGTGCTCATGATGGTGGGATTGGCCCTGGTCTATCTGGGGCGGGGGCTGTAGTCGTTTTTGGCGTCTGTGTGAAAAGAGCTTGCTGTTCCGGTAACATGAATCCGGTTTTTTACTCAGACGCAGCCTTTTTTCCTGCCCTCCTGACTTTATCCTGATTGGAAGTCTGGTTTTCCAGTGCTGGCCCTGGGTCGTGGACAGGCCGAAATTCTGTCTCCTTATCTTTCCGATCGGCCGGGTGTCATTTTTCAGGGGGAATGGTGCAGGGCCTGCTCTGTGGGATGGGGCTTTTATCTTGATTCAGATAGAAATAGCTGAACAAGGGTGGTAACCAGAATAAAGAATAGATTTCGTTTGTTTGAAAGGGTTTTCCATGTTCAGCCTTTCGGATTATGCTTATCATCTGCCTCCCGAACTGATAGCGGATCGTCCCGTTCCGGAAAGGGATACCTCCCGTCTTCTGGTGCTGGATCGCAGAAGTGGTTTTCTGTCTCATCATTTTTTTACGGATGTGACAAGTCTGTTTCGGGCTGGAGATCTTCTGATCGTTAATGATACCCGGGTGATACCTGCAAGACTCCATGGCACAAAGATAAGTGGCGGCAGGGTGGAGATTCTGCTTCTGGATTATGTGGGAGGATGTCTTCATCTGGAAAAGAATGGCTTTTTTCAGTGCTCCTGCCTGATGAAGGCATCCAAAAGACCGGCTCAGGGGAGCCGGATTCTGATCGGAGACCGCCTGCAGGCGAGGGTGGAGGAGTTGGAGGCGGATGGTTCTGTTATTTTGTCCTTTCATTCAGAGGCTCCCATGCCTCAGGCACTTCTGGAAGCAGGCAGCCTGCCCCTGCCTCCCTATATTGAACGGAAAGAGGAAGATCCGGAAGATGCCCTTCACTACCAGACCGTGTATGCGCGGAAGGAAGGGGCTGTGGCGGCACCAACGGCCGGTCTGCACTTTACGGATCGCCTTCTTGGGCATTTACGGTCTATGGGCGTGGAAGTACAGCCGCTGACCCTGCATGTGGGCTATGGCACCTTTGCCCCTGTCCGGGTGGACGATATCCGGAGTCACAGAATGCACCATGAGCGATTTGAGATCGGGGAAGAAACAGCGTCTGCCATTTTGAAGGCAAAGGCTGAAAAAAGAAGGGTGATTGCCGTGGGAACTACCTGCGTGCGTACCCTGGAGTATGCGGCCGCACAGGAAGGCGGGTTGAAGCCGGGTGGGGGATCCTGTGATCTGTTCATTTATCCCGGCTTTTCCTTCCGGGTTGTGGATGTCATGCTCACCAATTTTCATCTGCCGGAAACCACTCTCATGATGCTGGTATCCGCCTTCGGAGGCTATGAACATATTCAAAATGCCTACAAAGAAGCCATCGCAAAGAGGTATCGTTTTTTCAGTTATGGGGATGCCATGCTGATGATCTGATTTCAGTCGGATTTTGTAGCTGTTTTGCTTGGTTTTTTTGAACTGACGAGGCTATCATTTTATTGGTTCGGTTTTTGTGCAAGGGATCCCCTGCATCTGTCGGCCAGAAATGGCCATTATCAAACGGAAAAGGCAGGGAAGAATGAGGTCTGGCTGTATTCCGCTTTTTCCCTGAAACCTGTTGGAAAGAAATTCGAAAGACCATGCTAACCTTTGAACTGGAAAACCGCTCTTCAGACTCTTCGGCCAGAGCCGGGACAATTCATACGGCCCACGGAGCCATTGAAACGCCCATTTTCATGCCTGTGGGAACCCAGGGTACGGTCAAGGGGCTGACTCCGGAAGATCTGCTGGCCTGCGGGAGCCAGATTATTCTCGGGAATACCTACCATCTGTACCTGAGACCGGGTGCCGAGCTTCTTTCCCGTTTTGGCGGTTTGCACCCTTTTATGCACTGGGAGAAACCCTTGCTTACGGATTCGGGCGGATTTCAGGTTTTTTCCCTGGCGGCCCTTTCCAAAATCACGGATGAGGGGTATCGTTTTCAGTCTCACATAGACGGTTCCGCCCACCTGTTCACACCGGAATCCGTGGTTGCCATGCAGGAAGTCATCGGTTCGGATATCATGATGTGTCTGGATCAGTGTATTCCCTATCCTGCGGAGCGCAGTCTGGCGGAGAAGGCTCTGGAGCGGACCACCCTGTGGGCACAGCGCTGCCGGAAGGCATGGGAGGAGAAAGCGGGGCAGCGTAACAGTCTTTTTGGTATAGTGCAGGGAGGTATGTTCACGGATCTGAGAAAGCGATCTGCGGAAGAGCTTGTGGCCCTTGATTTCCCGGGATATGCCATAGGAGGCTTAAGTGTGGGGGAGCCCACGGAACTCATGTATGAAATGGGGGCGTTTACCTTGCCCCTGCTGCCGGACAGCAGGCCCCGTTATATCATGGGTGTTGGAACTCCTGAAAACCTTGTGGAACTGGTTTCGTTGGGTGCGGATATGTTCGATTGCGTGATGCCCAGCCGCAATGCAAGAAATGGTAAGCTTTTTACCCGCTATGGTGATATCAATATTGCCAACAGCCGTTTTCGTATGGATGAAAAACCTCTGGATGAAACCTGTACCTGCTATACCTGTCGGCATTACTCCAGGGCCTATCTCAGACATTTGTTCAAAAGCAGGGAGCTTCTGGCCTACCGGCTGAATACTTTGCACAATATTCATTATTATCTGGATCTGATGCGGTGCATGCGTGCGGCCATTCTTGAAGACAGGTTTGCCGCCTTTCGTAGCCATTTTATGACAGAACGGGCCCGGGGCCTTTAAAATGACCACAAGCGATCATGAAAGGAAGGGACATGAGCATTACCAGAAAAATGGAAGGATTCATTGAAAAGTCATCCTGGATCCGTAAGATGTTTGAGGAGGGGGCCCGTCTGAAGGGATTGTACGGTGCGGAAAATGTTTTTGATTTCAGCCTTGGCAATCCCAATGTCCCGCCACCGGAGGTTTTCCAGAAAGTTCTGGTGTCCGTTGCCGCGGATAATCCGGAGATGATCCATGGCTATATGCCCAATCCGGGGTATCCTGATGTCCGTGCCAGAGTGGCAGCCCAGGTCAGTCTGGAGCAGGGTCTGGAGGTCAGTGGAGATGAAATTCTCATGACCTGCGGTGCAGCCGGTGGCCTGAATGTAATTTTTAAAAGCATTCTGGATGCAGGGGATGAGGTTGTGGTGCCCTCCCCCTATTTTGTGGAATACAATTTTTATGCGGATAATCATGGTGCCAGTATCCGGCCCGTTAAAACCCATGGGGATTTTTCCCTGGATCTGGCTGCCATTGAAGCGGCCATTTGTGAACGGACCCGTGCCGTTTTGATCAATTCACCCAACAACCCAACGGGGCAGGTGTATTCCAGAGAAAGTCTGGAAGCTCTGGGTCGCATGCTGGAAGAAAAAAGTGCTGTTCTGGGTCGTACGCTGTATCTGGTTTCCGATGAACCCTACAGGAAAATCATTTACGATGGTGTTGAGGTGCCGGGGCTTTTCACCTGTTACCGAAACACCATGATTGCCACATCCTATTCCAAGGATCTTTCCCTTGCAGGGGAGCGTATTGGTTATGTGGCCCTTTGTCCTGCCGCGGATGCACGGGATTCTCTTTTGGCAGGCATGGCCCTTGCCAACCGCATTCTTGGTTTTGTGAATGCTCCGGCCCTGATGCAGCGTGTGGTGGGTGAGTTGCAGGGCGTTACGGTGGATATGGGAGAATATGCAAGAAAACGCAGCCTCCTCTGTGAGGGGCTGAAAGAGGCAGGGTATGAGTTTACCCTTCCCGGAGGGGCCTTCTATCTTTTCCCCAGAACACCCATAGCCGATGACGTGGCCTTTGTACGTATCTTGCAGGAAGAAAAGGTACTGGCTGTTCCCGGTTCCGGTTTCGGCGGGCCGGGTCATATGCGCCTGAGCTTCTGTGTGTCGGATGCCACGATCACAGGAGCCATGCCCGGATTCAGAAGGGCCATGGAAAAGGCGAAGGATCTTTAAGCCTTCTGATTCCTGCCCTGACTCAGACACAGCTTGCCTGTCCTGTTGTTTTCAGGTCATGGGCGGGTGTTTTGATGCGAGCAGGCGCAAGGCCTGCCCCTGCGAATGGTTTGTACGGCTTTGTTTTGCAGCGGGTTTCTGCATAAGGCGCACAGGCTGTTTGTGAGTGACGGTGCAATCGTTTCGGATTAAGAGCTTCGCAGACCTGTGCACCTGTGCGAAAGAAGCGGCCAACTGTCTGAGCCGCCACAAAGGCAGCGTGCGTACGCCTGCTATGGTAATCAAAAAGAGCCTCCTCCCTGTGGCGGTGAGTTTTGGCCGCTTCCGTACAGGGCAAGACGCTCTACGAATCAGATTGCGTCACGGACAAACAGCCTTTGTGCCTATGCTCGCCAGCCTGATGGCATTGATAAAGGGTGCCCTTCTGTGATCCTGTACCATGAGAATGTAAGGGGTATGTAATGGGGTTTTATAAAATCATATCTGTCTTTTTGCTGGCTTGTCTGACGGTTTTTCCTGCCCGGGCTGCTGAACCGGTGCTGCGGGTCATGAGCCACGACAGCTTTACGATGGATGCCGCTCAGGTAAGGGCCTTTGAAGAGGCCCACGGAGTAAAGGTGCGCTTTCTCAAGGCTTCTGGAACGGGTGCGGCCCTGAATCAGGCTATCCTGAGCAGGGGAAAACCCATGGCCGATGTTTTTTACGGTGTGGACAACACCTTTATGGGAAGGGCTCTGGATGCGGATATATTTTTGCCCCATGCATCATTCCATCTGAAAGATGTGCCTGATGATCTGAAGCTGGACCCTTCTTTCCGGCTGACGCCCATGGCCTATGGAGACATCTGTATCAATTATGACAGGGCATGGTTTGCGGAAAAAGGGCTTACGCCTCCATCCAGTCTGAAGGATCTCCTTAAGCCGGAATATGAGGGGCTGCTGGTGGTGCAGAATCCTGCCACATCTTCTCCGGGACTGGGCTTTCTGCTGGCAACGGTGGATACCTTCGGGGAAGAGGGCTGGTCCGATTTCTGGAGGGGCCTTCGTAAAAACGGTGTCCGGGTAGTTTCTTCCTGGAAGGAAGGCTACTGGGGTCATTTTACGGCGGCATCCAGAGGGCGTTATCCTCTGGTGGTGAGTTATGCGGCCAGCCCGGCGGCTGAAGTTCATTTTGCGGAGAAAAAGCCTGATAAAAGCCCCACTGCCGCCATTACGGCCGAAGGCACGGGCTTTCGGCAGGTGGAGTTTGCAGGTATTCTCAAAGGAACAAAGGTGCCGGATCTGGCGGCCCTGTGGCTGGACTGGATGCTGGATATTCCGGTGCAGGAAGGAATACCCCTTTCCATGTTCATGTTTCCAGCTAATGAGAAGGCCCGTCTTCCGGAAGTGTTTCAGCTTCATGTGACAAAACTGGAGGGAGGAACGGGGCTTTCCGCCGAACGTATGGATGCCATGCGGGAAGCCTGGATGGATGAGTGGACCCGGGTGGTGTTGCGGTGAGACAGGCCTTTCGGGCTGACGTGCTGCTCTTTCTGATTCCAGCAGTCTTTCTTGCCTGTTTTTATTTTTATCCGCTGTTGCGAATGGCTGGCCTTGGGTTGTCCGGTATCGGATCCGGAGATCCGGGACTTGTACGATTTTTTGGCAGTGGAGATTTTTTCAGAATTCTGGGATTCACCTTCTGGCAGGCTCTGCTTTCCACCCTGTTTACCCTTGTTCTGGCCTTGCCCGGAGCCTGGGCCTGGGCCCGGTGCCGCTTTACAGGGAGACGTTTTTTCGCCCTTCTTGTCAGCCTTCCTTTTGTGATGCCAGCTGTGGTGGTGGCTGCGGCCTTTCTTTCCCTTATGGGGCCTTCCGGTCTTCTTGCGGATGCCACCCGTTCTCTGGAAAGGGGGCCTTTATATCTGGAAGACTCTCTTTTTCTGGTTGTGCTGGCCCATGGCTTTTTTAACTATGCCGTGGTGTTCCGTATTGTTGGGGGGTTCTGGGCCAGATTACCGGAATCGGTGCTGGAAGCCGCCCGTATGATGGGGGCGGGTAAGGTCCGGTGCTTTTTTCATATCATCCTTCCCCTGCTTATGCCGGCCATTCTGTCTGCTTCCCTTCTGGTCTTTCTCTTCTGTTTTTCCAGTTTCGGGGTGATTCTCATGCTGGGCGGACCTGCCATGGGAACTTTGGAAACGGAAATATATCGAAGGGCCTTGCATCTTTTTCAGCTTCCGGTGGCGGCCCTTCTTGCCACCATACAGCTGGTGCTGAATTTTGGCGTGATTTTCTGTCAGTCGAAGCTGGAAGAACGGTTCCGAACCGCACTGGCCTTTTCCGGGAGGACTGAAACGAAACAATCTCTGCCCCATGGCAGGGCTGGCACACTGGTGGCAATGATTTCGGGTTTTTTTATGGCCCTGCCTCTTATAGCCATGGTGGCAGCCTCCCTGCGGGTGGGAGATGTCTGGTCACTGGGGGCCTATACGGAACTTTTCCGGGAATCCGGGGACGGTATGTTTCTGATATCACCGTCTGCTGCCATGGGGCATTCACTGCTCTTTGCCCTTTCCTCCATGGTTGTGGCGCTTCTGACAGGGCTGTGTGCGGCTATTTTTATCACAAAAGCCCGATCCCGCGGGCGGGGTGTGCTGGAGTCCCTTTTCATGATGCCCCTTGCCACATCGGCAGTGCCCCTGGGGCTGGGCTTCATCCTGGCTCTGCACTGGCCTCTGGATCTGCGGGGCACTCCTGTTCTGGTCATTGCGGCGCATAGCCTGGTGGGGTTTCCCTTTGTGATGCGGGTGCTGCTGCCCGCTCTGCGCAGTGTACCCCGGAATCTCAAGGAAGCGGCCATGACCCTGGGGGCTTCTCCTTCTGTAACCTGGCGTCTTGTGGTGTTCCCTCTGGTGCTTCCTGCGGTGGGAGCGGCAGCCCTTTTTGCCTTTACGGTGAGTCTGGGGGAGTTCGGTGCCAGCATGTTTGCCGTGCGTCCCGAACTGGCAACCCTTCCGGTGAGCATCTATCGTTACCTTTCTCAGCCCGGTCCCCTGAATTATGCCAGAGCCATGGCCATGGGGGTCTGGCTGATGGTCATGACCGCAGGCAGTTTCTGGCTGTTGTCCCGTTTCATGGGTTTTTTGACAGTACGAAGCAGGCAGGGTGGTGCATGAACGCGTTTTTGCAAGTTGAGCACATTGAAAAATGGCATGATTGTTTCAAAACACTGGATGGTGTATCCCTTTCGCTTCAAAAGGGGGAAATCCTGACCCTGCTGGGTCCTTCCGGGGGAGGAAAAACCACCCTGTTGCGTATTCTGGCCGGGCTTGAGTATCCGGACGGGGGAGATCTCTGTCTGGATGGAGAGGATCTCTTACCCGTTGCCCCCCATGAAAGGGGAATCGGCCTTGTTTTTCAGGATGCCGCTCTGTTTCCCCACCTGAATGTGGAGGCCAATGTGGCTTTTGGCCTGCGCATGGCAGGAGTACGAAAAAGGGACCGCAGGCAGAGGGTGAGAGACATGCTGGCGTTAGTGGGGCTTTCCGGAATGGAGGGGCGCAGGGTGGATGGCCTTTCCGGTGGAGAGCGTCAGCGGGTGGCTTTGGCCCGCAGTCTGGCACCAGCACCGAAACTGCTGCTTCTGGATGAACCTTTGGGAGCTCTGGACAGAAATCTGAGGGAGCGGTTGGCCCGTGATCTGCGAAGTATTCTGAAACAGCAGGCATTGACGGCTGTTTTTGTTACCCATGATCAGGAAGAGGCCTTTTCCCTTGGCGATCGTGTGGCCGTTCTTCTGGATGGACGCCTGAAGGCCATGGATACACCGGAAGGGCTGTCGGCTAACCCCTGTTCCCTGGCAGTGGCCCGTTTTCTGGGGGAGACCAATGTGTTTACACCGGAAACGCTGCCGGATAAATTTCGGAAGCTGGCAGGAGGCTATTGCGGAAAGGGCGGGGTGCTGATTCGTCCGGAAGGCATTGGGCTGGGTCCCTGTCCGGAAAAAAGGAAACCGCAGGAAGAAAAGAGAGGTGGCAGGGATTTTCATGTGCAGGCTGTTGTGAAGGAACGCCGGTTTTTTGGCACTTTTTTCCGTGTGGATCTGGAGCTGGCGGATGGTCTCTGCCTCACGGCCCGCATGCCCCTTTCCTTGCCACCGCCCCATGTCGGGGTCCCGGTGGGGTTGCATTTTGCTCCCGGTACATTTGTTGCATTGAGTGAGGCGTAGAAGTTTTTGCTTTTCATAAAATGGCTGGAGTTTTCAAGCTTTATGACGGAAAGGCCGAAAAGAAGGAACAGAAGCCTCCAGCCGGAGGAACTTTTTTCCGGGCTGGGGGGCAGGGCCGTAACCCGAAGGAGGGGAGGTTGCCCATGTATCCGGTTCCCATACTTATCATAGCCATCATTCTTGCCATGGACGCCTTTGTTCTCTCCATGGCCCAGGGTTTGCGCACAGCCGTACCCGGCTGGAGCCGGATAGTGCCCTTTGCCTGTTTTCTCGGTCTGTTTCAGGGTGCCATGCTGATAACAGGCTGGTTTTCGGGCCTGCTTGCGGGTTTGTGGTTTGCCGGGTGGTACCCCTGGCTGGCCTCTGTCATTCTTCTTGCCGTGGGCTTCAGCCGTATCCGTTGCGGTTGGAAGCAAAGGGGGCGGACTTTCCCAAAGGACTCGCCCTGCTGTCGTCTTTCATTTATGACATTGGCGCTTGTTCTGTCACTGGATGCCTTTGCCGTTGGACTGGGACAGGGCCTCACGCCTTCGCCTATGATTCTTCTTGTGATTCTTGTCACGCTGGTTACGGCGGTCATGGTGGGAGCGGGTATGATTCTGGGCCGTCTGATGGGTGATGTGATCTGGATGCGCAGTGTTTCCGAATGTGCCGGAGGCATGCTGATTCTCGCCCTTGCCGTTCGCTCCATGCCTTATTTTCCGGTGTAGTTTTCTGCTGTTTTTTGGGTTAGAGTTTTCAGAGAAGAAAAAATGACGTTACCGTCAGAATACGGTCGTGTTTTACGGCTGGTGAACAGGTGGTAAGGGCTTCAACCGGAAAAGAAATTTCCCATGACTTTTTTTCATCTGCTGGCCATTTCCTTTGCCCTTGCGGTGGATGCCTTTGCTGTGGCTTTGGCTGCCGGCATCCGTATGCCCCGGCTGGGGAGCAAGGATGTTTTGCGTCTTGCCTGGCATTTTGGTTTTTTTCAGGCAGGAATGGCAGGTTTGGGATGGAGTTTCGGGCTTGGACTCAGGGAATGGGTACAGCCCTGGGATCACTGGCTGGCCTTCGGTCTCCTTCTTCTTGTGGGCCTGAATATGATTCGCTGTGGTCTGTCCGGAGAAGAGGAGGTGGGGGATATGGTGGATCCCACCCGGGGACTCAGTCTGGTACTTCTCTCTGTGGCTACCAGCATAGACGCCCTTGCCGTGGGTTTTTCCTTTTCTGTTCTGGAAGTGGCAGCCCTGTTTCCCCTGCTGGTTATCGGTTCGGTGGCTTTTTTGATGACAGCACTGGGTATGTACTGGGGGCATCGTATGGCAAAGAGTTTTGGCATTGGTGCCTGGGCGGAAGTGTTGGGCGGGCTTGTGCTGATGGGGATAGGGCTGCGTATTCTGCATGAGCATACGGATCTTACGCAGAAGATTATGCAGTTTTTTTCGTGATGTCCATTGCCTGTACTTTGGGTTTTTCGGTGTATTGAGAAAGTCGGCTGTGCCGGACGGGTTCCGGCACAGCCTGTATGAATTATCCGGTGCTGTCCGGCATAAGGCCGTAGCTTTTCAGTTTTTTATGCAGGGTTTTTCGGGTTATACCAAGCTGTCTGGCCGTTTCGCTTTTGTTACCGTCCAGTGCGTTCAGTGTCCGGATGATGGTGGCTTTTTCCACTTCTTCCAGAGGGAGAATCACCTCCGGACTTTCCTGCAGGGGAAGGGCCAGATCATCGGAGAAATCCGGAAGCAACAGAGAGGCTTCCAGAAAGGAACCGGTGGAAAGTACAACAGCCCTTTCCACGGCATTCATCAGTTCCCGAACGTTTCCCGGCCAGTTATGCCGCAGCATGCGGTCCATGGCCTGGGGTGAGAATCCTTTGATGTCTTTTCGGTTTTTTTCGGCAAACTGGCGGAGAAAGCGGTCCGCAAGAAGGGGAATATCTTCCCGTCTTTCCCGCAGGGCGGGCAGTCTCAGGGTCACAACATTGAGACGGTAATACAGATCTTCCCGGAAGCTGCCTTCTTTAACCATCTCCTCAAGGGGCACATTGGTAGCTGCCACCACCCGGACATCCAGTCGGATCACATCTTCACCGCCTACCCTTGTCAGTTCCCGTTCCTGAAGAACCCGCAGAAGCTTGGCCTGCATGCTCATGGGCATGGAGCTGATTTCATCCAGAAAGAGGGTGCCCCCGTGGGCCTGGACAAAGCGGCCCTCTTTCCGGCGTTCCGCACCCGTAAAAGCGCCTCTTTCATGGCCGAAAAGCTCGGATTCCAGAAGGGTTTCCGTGATGGCCGCACAGTTGATCTTGACAAATGGGCCACCCCTTCTCGGGCTGTTGTAATGGATGGCGCCAGCCACCAGTTCTTTACCCGTTCCGGATTCCCCCGTAACGAGAACCGTTGCTTCGGCAGGAGCGGCCTGGGTCAGGGTTTCCATAAGCTGGCGCATGGCAGGGCTGTTGCCCACGATGTTTCTGCGATCAAATAATTCTCCTGCCTGGGCTTTTAGTCTGTGATTTTCATCTTTCAGACGGACGTGCTCCATGGCCCGGATAAGGGTAATTTTGAGTTTTTCAAAATCCAGTGGCTTGGTGAGGTAGTCATAGGCCCCTTTTTTAAGGGCTTCCACAGCCGTGTCCACGGAGGCATAGGCCGTCATCAGAACAATGGGGATGGCCGGGTTGACCTTGCGGATGGCATCCAGGGCTTCAATACCGGACATACGAACCATGCGTATATCCATGAGAATGAGATCATAGGCCCTTTTTTCCACAGCCTGAAGGGCCGTATCCCCGTCATCGGCAGTGTGGGTTTCGTAGGCCCATCCTTTCACCATGGCTTCCAGCATGGTTCGGTGGGCATGGTCGTCATCAACGATGAGGATGGCAGGACGCATCCTGAATGTCCTTTCCGGAAAAAATAAGGGTAAAGGTACTGCCCTGCCCGGGTACGGAGGTAACCACGATTTTTCCGTGGTGGGCCTCCATGATATTATGGGCTATGGCAAGGCCTAAACCTGTACCTGATGATTTGGTGGTGAAGTAGGGGTCAAAAATATGGGGAAGGGTATGGTCATCCACTCCCTTGCCCGTATCTTTTATTTCAATGCGGACTTCCGTTTCGAGCACTTTGTCTTCAATGCTCAGGATACCGCCCTTATCCTTCATGGCATCAATGGCATTTAAAAATAAGTTCAAGAGTAGCTGGCGGATGCGATCTTCGTCAAGGCGCATGTGAAGTTCAGGGGAAATGCGGTTTTCCAGACGCACCCCGGCTGTGATGGCAAGGGAGCTGACAAGCTGCAGGGTGGCTTCGGCAAGATCATGTATGCGGGTGCAGCGGCAGGAAAGGACCACGGGTTTGGAAAAGTCGAGAAGCTGGCCCACAACCCGGTTCAGGCGGTCCACTTCCTGAATCATGATATCGGCTATGTTTCGTTCTTCCGCGCTGTCCGCATGCCGTTGACGGAAAAGGGTGGCAAACCCTTTAATAGAACTTAAAGGATTACGGATTTCATGGGCCACACCCGCGGCCAGCTTACCAACGGTAACGAGTCTCTGGTTGCGGAGAATTTCTTTTCTCAGGGCGTCAATTTCGGAAAGATCCCGGATCAGCAGCATGATGCCGCCGGGCTCGCCTTCGGTACCTGGAGAAATCCGGGACAGTGCTGCTTCGAGGCGCAGGGGTTTGTCTTCTGTAGCACAGGGGATTTCTCTGTAAAATCCCTCCGAATCCAGTATGGGGGAATGGAGGTCCGCGGAAAGAAGAAAATCGAAAAGAGGGGGGGGCAGTACCAGACGGGCAGGGGTGCCCGGTATGGGCGCTCGAATGCAGAGAAGCTTTTCGGCAAAGGGGTTGAGGGATTTTAGCATGAGTTCTTCGTCAAAAGCCATGACACCCATGGGCATATTTTCCACAAGATGGTTGGAAAAAGCCCGGACCCGGGAGAGGGTACTGCGGGTCAGCTGGTAACTCTGAAATAAAAGAATGAACACAATACCGGCAAAACCCACCAGAAGCATCATGCCGCTCATGAGCAGGGAGTGCCACATGTCCGATTCCCTGGCTCTTTCGATATTATGCATGTCCAGGCCGATAAAAATCATGAGTTTTTCCTGCTGCAGCCGGGGCATGGAAGCCATGGATGGGTCCAGGCCTGCCAGCAGGCGGAGCCGCTGATGAAGGAGGCTGTCTTCGTCCGGGTCAGGCAGGAAGGGCCGGTACACCTCAAATACCGGGGGGTTGTCTCCGTTCTGAAGAATACGCCAGTAGAGGATATTGCGGGTGAGTCCGGGGTCTTTGGTTTCGTGGGCCTGGGGTGAAGGAGGAAGGAGGCTCTGCTGAATCTGCATGCCCACGCTTTCGGGCTGACTGTGCGCAATAATGGTTCCGTTTTCCCGAATGACAAAAAGATAGCGTATATCCGGCTGACGGGCTGTTTCCTGGAGGAGATGCTGGAGGCGGAAGCCCTGCCATTGCGGCGTTGCTATACCCGTCCGGGTTCCGGCTTCAAAGGCCCGGATGAGGGCGGCACCTTTTTCCAGCAGAAGGCGGTAGGCACTTTCTTTTTGACTTTGGATGGTGTTGAAGGTGGCAAAACCCACCAGAGGGAACAGAACCAGAGAGGCACCGGCAACAACCCATGGAGGAAGGGAGATCCAGAAGCGGTTGGAGAAGATTTCAGCAGCTTTCATATGATAACAATCCCGTTGGCATTGTGGTTTCGTTCATCCGCCGGGATAAGGAGCAGCAAGTTTCAGACCAGAGTGAAAAACCGGGCTGTCAGCCTGGTTTTTGACGCAGGCATGGATAAAAAATAACCAGAAAGGATTGGCTGATGGTCTTGTATGGCTATTATTTATCCATGCCAAGGGCGTCCGGATTGCTCCCGAAGGATCAGGATGTTACCAGTCGGCTGAGATCCATGGATATATCCGTTAGCTGGCCTGCACCCATGTCAACTTTCTGGCCGTTATCGGAAAGCTTACGGCTGGTTTCCCGGATATCCCGGATGGCTTCGGTGATGGCAGCCGCACTGCGGGCATTGCCTCCCACGCGGTCGTTGACCTCACCTACCCCGGATGTGGCCTGGCTGATATGGCGGGCTATTTCCTGCATGGTAACGGACTGTTCTTCTACGGCAGAAGCGATGGCACCTACACCTTCATTGGCTTCATGGACGATTTTGGAAATGTCTTGAATATCGGAAATGCTTATGGCTGTGGCATCCTGTATTTCTTCAATCTGACGCCGGATATCGAGGGTTGCTTCGGCTGTCTGCCGGGCCAAAGTTTTGATTTCATTGGCTACAACGGCAAAGCCCTTACCGGCTTCTCCGGCACGGGCCGCTTCAATGGTAGCATTGAGGGCGAGGAGGTTGGTCTGTTCCGAAATTTCCGTAATTACTTCGGTGATGCGGCCGATGGCCTCCGCTCCCCTGCCCAGGGCGCGGATTTTTTCCGTGGAAAGGGTGGCTTTGCTGACGGCATCTTCGGTGACATGGCTGGCCTCCTGGCTGCTGCGGGCAATTTCACCGATGGTACTGGTCATTTCTTCTACGGCGGAGGCAATGGAGGCAAGGTTGGTTGTGGCCTGATCCATGGCTGCGGCCACCCCCTGAATATTATCACGCATGGAATTCACGGCATGGGTAACGCTTTCGGTTTTTTCAGAAAGAAGATCCGTATCATTGGCGGTTTCTCCGGAAATATCTTTGAGTTCCATGGCTGAATCTCCCAGCATATCGGCCTTTTCCTTCATGGAGTCAAAGATATCTTTCAGCTTTTTCCCCTGCTCTGCAATACGGGTTTTATCTTCAATGCTTTTCCAGTACCACCCGTGATTGTTGCGGGTGACCATAAGGAGCATGATGGAAAAAAAGAGTAGAAAGGCGGAAAGGGACAGGGATGTTTTGTCGCCCTGCATCAGACCCCAACCGATGATGGGACCGATGACAAGGACGATGAAAATAAGCGCGACGGAAAGTCTGGGGGACATGGAGGAACTGGCTCCGGCACCGAGGCCGCAGAGGGAGAGCAGGGCCAGAAGGGAAACCCAGTTCAGTCCATAGTGCTGCAGGGCCGTAAACCCCAGCGTACCCCAGGCAAAGGCAATGATATAATTACCGCAAAGAAACATTCTGTGCCAGAAAAGGGGCGACTCATCATAGGCTGTGGGGGTTTTTTTGGCCACAAAAAGGCGGATGGGCGTCAGGATCAGAACAAGGGCGCAGAGACTCCAGAAGAAAAGCGGCATATCCTGGTTAAGGGGTGTGAGGAGATAGAAAAGGATCAATCCCATGGGGTAGGAGGCAATGGAGGAGAGGGAGCGTGCCGCCAGTTCAAGGTCGGCTTCCTTTTTATGGATAATCATAAGATGTTTCAGGGTGTTATCTGCCTGTGTCATGGTTTTCTCCTGAGCGTTGATTCATAAATTGAATAAAATGACTTATGGCAAAATACCCCTGTGAGGGCAAGTCCTTTTATGAAAGGAAGGGGCCGGACCGCATCTTCTGCAGTCGGACCCCTTCCCATAAAGCATCCCTTGTTCTTTCTGAACAGTATTTACCGGCTGTTGAGGAAAAGAGACGGTCAGGTCCTGTTCTCAATATCCAGACGAAGGCCCGTATCTTCGGGGTGTTTTTTTCCTTTTTTCTGCCATGGAATACCCGTCATGAGCGCCTGCCAGGCCCATGGAGCCCAGGAAAGCACACGGCCTGCCAGCCAGAGAGCCCAGGCAAACATAAGAACCCGCCAGAAAAAAAGCGGCATGATCAGAACGCCGGCAGAGGGCAGGGTGCCTTCGCTGCGGTCAGCTGTCCAGCGCAGCAGTTCAGGATAGGATCCGTTTCCTGCAATCTGCATGTCCGGAATTCCCAGAAGTCCGTTGCGCACGGCTGCCAGGAGCAGCAAGGCCATGACCATCAGGAGGGCTCCCAGGCCGCACTGCCAGAAGTTATGGAGGGGCCCCATGGGTTGCTGCTGACGACCGCGCCAGGCAAATAGGAAAAATCCGCTTCCGATGATCAGGATGGCCAGTGGTGAAAGGGATACGAGTCCCAGACCAAGTAGTAGCCAGTCTCTTGTTTTTAAAGGGGATTTTTCGGCTTTAACGGCCATTATCGCCGTCAGCATCAGTACCAGAAAAACCCAGCCCCAGATGCGGACTCCCGGTCCCAGAAGCGGTCCGTGGGTCCAGAGGAGCCACTGGTTTTGATCCAGGTGAATCTCCTGCCGGATATTGGCGGTAGGCATTCCCATATCCATGGAGGGCATACGAATGGATGCAGGCAGAAAGCGGCGGCCTTGTTTTTCCGGCATCTCCCAGAGTATCCGGATCTGGTGGCTGCCCGGTGTCAGGGCGAGAAGCAGAGGTTCACGGCTGCCCGGAAGGGGCTGGGTTGTCCCATTGATTCTGATTTCTTTCAGCAAAGCATTCTCCGGTCCTTCCATGGGATGCAGAAAGGCTTTGCCGGACCGGATATGGGCTTCCAGTGTGAGACGCTGTCGGTCTTTTCCGGTTTCCAGCTTGAGAAAAAGATCTTCCGTGGTGAGGGTGGGGCCGGGAGCGGGATCCATCGCAGCCAGTGTCACTTCAAGAATCTGGCCGGGAAGGGGAGTCCAGACCAGGCCCCTTCCCGCGGCCACCGGAGCGGCTACCGTACCGGTGTACGCCAGGTGACGGTCCGTATGGGCCTGTACTTCCCATCTTTCTGCAAAATCCATGGTTTTCGGTGCAGACAGGCGGACGGTATCTTCTTCAGGCAGACGGCTTTCCCATACAATGCGCCGTGAAGGGCCGGGGATGGGAATTTCCGCATGACCATCCCGGACGGTGATGCCATCGGTGAGTACTGTTTCTCCGGGAATGAGGGGAATACGAAGGCGGCCGCTCAGTTCACCGGCATAGGGTCTCCGGATTTCCGAACGGACTTCCCAGTAGCGGTCCCGGCGGAGGGTCCGGTGTACTTCCACAAAGGGCCGTATTTGCGGACGTGCGGTTTCCGTTGAAACGGCCTTTTTATCCAGTACGGGAATGAGGGTGAGGCTGTCCTGAACTCTGCCGGATCCATCCAGTCCTTCGCTGGTCCAGCCGGGTGCCGTAAGCTGAAGGCTGTCCGGGGCCATGGGAAACCGGATCCGGATGGAGGAAGGGGGCAGCGAGCCCTGGATTTTCAGAGAATGAAGGCCTGGCTCCAGAAGAACATGGTGATTACCCTGCCAGAAGACAAGGGATGCGGGTTGGGCATTGATCCGTATTTCAGGCGGCTCCCCTGTCCCCTGCACCAGGGGGATGGGAAAGGCCAGTTTTCTGCCCGCATGGATCTCCATTTCCATGGAAAAGACCGGGCTGCTGCTGTCTGGTGCCGTCATGCGGAGAGTGGCGGCTCCGCTTCTGCCGCAGTTGGGGTCACACAGGTAAGATGTTGCCATTCGCTGTTTTAGCTCTTCCAGCAGATAGGCGGGAGGAAATTCTGTATGGGACCTTGCTCCCGCTGCCGGGAGGAGGAGAAGGAGGGCCATGGTAGCCGTGAGATTTTTGCCCGGAGAGGGGAGAGAATAGGGAAAACCTGCGGCGAGCCGCCCCAGTACGGCAATCACAAAGGCAACCCGGAGAAGGGCGGCCAGGGAGGCGGCAAAGGGAGGAATCAGATAGACATCAAGGGTGTGGGAAGAAGAAATAAAGCCGGTCTGTACAGGAACACTCCGCCATTGCCATGTGGGAGTTCCGGGGCCGGTCTGGGTAACGGCGGGAGGAGGCGGGCTTACCTTGTCTCCTGCAAACTCAATGGCTGCTACTTCACTTACATCCTGTGCGCTGCGCATGGTTCGGGCTTCAGGGGCCCTGGCATGCAGCGCTTCCTCCATCAGGGCTGTTTTTTGCAGCGCAGTCCGACTATGGGAGGGAGCTGGCAGGGCTCTTTCCAGTTTTTCCAGCTGGGGGTAAAGGGCGGTGCGGATCTGATCCGCTGCATAGGGCAGAGCCGTAAGCCCTGCTGCTGTCAGCAGAAGAATGTGGATTCCGGATAAAATAGCCAGGCCCGTAGAACGGGCAGGTCTGTGCTTGTGAGCATAGCTTCCCAGCGCTGCTGTGGCAGCCAGTCCGAACCAGAAGAAAAGGGGAAGGGGAAAGCTGTGATGAAAAAAACCGATGGCCAGACCGAAGCCAAGGCCCCATACCATGCCCCAGATGCGCAGGGCCACACCGGACAGCAGCATGAGAAAAAAGACATCCAGCAGACTCCACCGGGAGGTGAGGCTGGCATCCGCTGGTATGGTTCCTCCCCTGATAGCCGCCAGGTGCCACCCGGGGGGCAGATGCAGGGTGGTATCCATCTTTTCAAATGGGTGCTGCCATCCCAGGGGAAGAGAGTTGCCTGAGAAGCCTGTATCCATACGGCTTGTGGCAGCCATGGAAAGGGGACCCGGAGGAACTTCGATGCCTTGCATATGACCCTGTCGGGTAATGAGACGATCCTGCCCCTCCAGGGTTATGCGGCTGGGCAGCAGGGGGCCATGGGTATCCATGCCCATATAACGGCGATTATGAAGGGTGCCGCTGAGTCTGTCCTGAACGGTGGCCCCTCTACCGTCAAAGTCCAGCCATATATTTCTTGTTAGCAGCAGCTTATCTTCCGCAGGCTTCTGCCTGCTTTCACGGATCTGGATTTCAGGGTCTGTTTCAGGGGAAATCCTGTAGGCGGCATACTGCTTCCAGGCATCGGGCAGGGCTGTCTGTCTGGGATCAATGGAACGCCCTCCCGTAAGCTCTGCGCTTCTCAGTTCGGGTCTGGGAAGGAATACCCATAACTCCTCATGCTGTCTTTCCGGAAGCAAGAGTCTGCTTTCCGATCCGGAGAGAAGGTGAATGAGACGTATGGTGAAGTTGCCCGGACGCAGATCCATGATAAGGCCTTCATCCATACCGGGTTTCAGGGGCAGAGGGCTTTCTACAAGGACAAGGTTCCCGTTTTCGGGCATGGGGATGGGCAGTTTTTCCTGACGGGGACCTCCGGAAACCGCCAGCTGGATGATGGTTTCCATTTCCAGTGGATGGCCGTCGCTGATTTTTCGGAAAATACGCAGGTTCGTCTGTGTCTGGCCGGTTTCTTTCTGGTCGGACGTCGGAGCCTGAAGCCAGATACGGCCTCTCTCATCCCGGCGCAGATCCTTCCGTATGCTGCCGTTTTTACGGACTTCAACGAGAACCATTTCCTGAGGAAGGGCAAGGGTGTCCGGGATGCGGGGCCAGAAAAAATGCCCTTCTATGGTATGTTTACCGGGTTTGAGGTATAGTACTGGCCGGTTTTTTTCCAAAAGGACAGCATGGCTACGGCCATTAACCCGTACATTCCGGGGCATGAGCTGTGCCTCGCCGGGCAGGGGTACGGCGCTTTCAAACAGCACCTCCCAGACAGCTGAGAAGCGTGCCCCTCTGTTGTCCATATCTATTTTCAGGGTTTCAGGCCACAGGCACAGGGCCTGACTGGTGTGGGCGGAGGTGGCAGGGCATACCGCATGTTTGTCCTGGCTCTGTACCCATGGAATCCAGGGCTGGAGTATTTCGGGTACGGCTGCTTCCGGGGCTGTACGGGCCGGAGAGGCTGCTGGCCAGACAAGCATGAACAGAATAAGGCAGTAAAATGGCAGAAACGGAGTGGGCATTCGGTCTGTACGGGCAAGCATGGTTTCTCCTCCTGATGTTTCAGGGTTTTGCCGGGGGCTTTTTACCCTTTAAAAAAGCGTTTCTTTGGGCAGGACTTGCGAGGTTGAGGGAAAAGGAGCGGAAGCGGCCTGCGTGGTAAACGGCAGCGGGAACAGTTCCCGTGGCAGAGGGTGGATATTCCCATAGTATGAGGTCTCCTGCCGGATTGGTAAAACCTTCATCCCGGGTATGGAAAATTCCCCGGACCTGCTCCCACAGGGCAAGGCGCAGGGATAGAAGGGTTTCCCATCCATGGAGAACCTGAACTTCTTCTGTGGGGTGGATTTCATAAAGATAAAGGCTTTTATCCATATATCGCTGCAGCCATCTCACGGCGGAAAGGGGGCGACCCTGCTGCATATCCTGTATCAGTTTCTGTCTTCTGGCAATGGCTCTGGGCTCTCCGGTGAGGGGGACGCGACAGACAAGGCCCAGATCACCAATCGTTCTCAGGCGAACAAGAATCTGTTCCCAGGGGTGGCGTGCCGGTGCTTCGGGAATGAGCGAAGCATGGGGCCATGCAATGTTGATATCCTGCTGCAGCTGATGGATGGCTGGAATCCTTCGACTGGGTGTAAGAAGACGCAGGCTGTAGGTCATGGTCTTTCTTTCTTTTTCAGTAATTTATATACCATGTTTTTTGTTTTCGTAACAGATGGAAAGGGCGGGTTACAGGCGGGTGGAAGGATTGTCCAACCGTCAGCATTTCGCCGGTATTCTTTTCTGTTCTTGTAAAGTAAGGCTGCCTTCTCGTCAAATTCAGGTACTTGTGATATGCCCGGAGGCAGGAATTGACTTTGTTTTTTTGGCACAGGGTAGGGTCTTATCTGATCTCTGGTGCCCGGATGGCGGAATCCTGTATCCGGTTTTCCGTCATTAGGGTTGTAAGGAGGCCGTTTCTGCGGTAACAGGCCGGCCACCCCTGAGTGAATTAACAAAAGAGTTTCCATGCTGCCTGCCCTGAAACCAGGATGTTTTTTTGGTTGATACGATGTGGGCTGAAATATGGCAACAGAACGAATTGACTGCAAGACTGAATGGATGGAAAACCTAATGAAACAATACGGAATTGGCATGGATACCGGTGGGACCTATACGGATGCTGTCCTCATGGATCTGGAAACGGGTGAGGTGCTGGCCACGGCCAAAACGCCCACTACCCATGAGGATCTTCATGTCTGTCTGGGTCGGGCACTGGGATTGCTTCAGGAAGAAACGGTCTTTGATCCGGAAGCCGTCATGCGGGTTGCCGTATCCTCCACACTGGCAACCAACAGTATCGTGGAAGGGCAGGGGGCGGATGTGGGCCTTTTTGTCATCGGTCTGGATAAACACTTTGAGCTTCCCGTTGCTGCCATCCGGCAGGTGACAGGAGGCCATACGGTTCTGGGCGAGGAAGAAAACCCTCTGGATGTGGAAGGGCTTCTGGAGGGAGTTTTGTTTTTTCGGAATAAGGTGGATGCCTATGCCGTGATTGCAGCCATGAGTTTCGCCAATCCGGCCCATGAAAAGGTAGCCGCCAAGGCCATTCATATGGTGGATCCCAGGCCGGTTTTCTGTTCCCATGAAGTGAGTGACCGGCCCGGTTTTGAGGCAAGGGCTGCCACTACCGTACTCAATGCCCGTCTGATGCCGAAAATGCAGGCTTTTTTGCAGGGAGTTGGGCAAACGCTTGCCGACTATGGTTTGGAAAAGGGCCTGAGGGTTGTGCGGGGTGATGGTACCTGTATGGGGGCAGAAGAGGCCGTTCATCAGGCAGCCGGTACGGTGGCCAGCGGTCCTGCTGCAACGGCATGGTTTGGAGCGGGATCTGTGGCCTCGGGTGAAGCCCTTGTGGTGGATGTGGGGGGTACGACAACGGATATTACCCGTATCTGCCATGGACGTCCTCTGGTGGACCCCCATGGCAGCCGTATCGGTAATTGGGATACCCATGTACCGGCGGTTTCCATGGTTACGGTGGGTGTGGGGGGGGACTCTTTTGTCCGAACGGGCAGAGAAGGTCTGCTGGTGGGGCCGGAAAGGGCCACGCCACTGTGCAGGATGACGGACCTTCGGCCTCCTCAAGAATGGATGGATGCAAAAGAAAATGCTTCCTGCCTGCGGGCTGTGGATACGGGACATGGAGAGGATCCCTTGTGGCAACTGCTGCATGAAAAGGGGCCCATGGCTATGGGAGAGCTGGGCCGTGTGCTGGAACTCCCCGATGTTGTGCTCAGAGATCGCCTTGCTCCGGCTTTGCAGAAAGGGTGGATTGTGCGGGCGGGCTTTACGCCTACCGATGCTTTGTCTGTGCTGGGCATGCTGCCTTTCGGATCCCGGGAGGCTTCTGTTCTTGGGGCGGAAATTCTTGCCAGAGACCGGCAGATGGATGTGGACAGTTTTTGCAGGGCTGTTTTGCATCAGGTGTCCATGGTCATTGAGGATGCCATTGTGGATTTTCTTGTGCGCCTTGAAACCGGGAAAAGTTTTTCCGCTTTCTGGCCGGATCGCAGGAGTCATGGCTTTCTGGATGTGGGTTTTCGCTTGAAAGGACCCATTGTAGGGATTGGTGCCGCTGCTTCCCTGCTTCTGCCTGCAGTGGCCAGGTCGTTGGATGCGGAGTTGATTCTGCCGGAACACCATGGGGTGGGCAATGCCGTCGGTGCCCTTCGTATTGCCATGGACGGTTTGGCATGAAGGGATTTGATCTCATTTTTTTTTCTTTTTACAATCCTTTTTTTTTTGCAACAGCCGGGAATAGGGCAGGAACGCAATGATGAGTCAGATCGCTATGGATGAAGCACTGTTTTCCAGAGAGAATCTGTTCAGGGTCTTTGATAACCTGGATACGGGAATCGTTGCCCATGACACTTCCCGTCGTATTTTTGTGTTTAACAGGGAGGCGGAGAGGATTACGGGTTTTTCCAGGTCAGAAGTCATTGGAAAGGATTGTCATGAGGTTTTCGGGGCACCCCTCTGCGGAAGCCGCTGTTCTTTTTGCGATGGCCATGCTTTTCCGGGGGATCATGCAGCCTATCCTTTGAATCTTGTATCCCGGTCCGGTGAAGTGCTTCAGGTGGAGATGTCCGTAACGGCCATGAAACGGGCGGATGGATCACTCTGGGGTGTGCTGGCGGCCATGCGGGATGTGACGGATCTTTTCAATCTCCGGTTGAAGGCAGAGGATATGGGTCGTTTTTCCGGTATCATCGGTAATGACCCACGAATGCTGCAGATTTTTCAGCAGATACGGGATGTGTCCCAGTACGATTTTCCCGTTCATATTACGGGGGAAACGGGAACGGGTAAGGAGCTTGTGGCGGCTGCCATCCACAGTGAAAGCCGCAGGGCAGGTAAGCCTTTTGTCCCTGTGAACTGCGGTGCTCTCCCCGAAGGATTGATAGAGTCGGAGCTTTTCGGGCATGTGAGAGGTTCCTTTACCGGGGCCGTCCGGGATAAAAAGGGCCGTTTTGAGCTGGCCCATGGAGGGACTGTCTTTCTGGACGAAGTCGCCGAACTTTCCCGATACATGCAGGTGAAGCTGTTGCGTTTTCTGCAGGAAGGAACCTTTGAACGGGTCGGGGGTGAACAGACCATCAAGGTGGATACCCGGATTGTATCGGCAACCAATAAAAACTTAAAAAAAGAGGTTGCCAGAGGCGATTTTCGGGATGATCTTTATTATCGTCTGAATGTGGTTCCCATACAGCTGCCACCGCTGCGGGAGCGGCGCAATGATATCGCCCTGCTGGTGCATCATTTTATGGAGGAAGCGGCCCGTCAGTATCCCCATACGGCACCGCGCATGGCAAGGGATGCTTTGGGAATGCTCATGGATTACTCATGGCCGGGCAATGTGCGGGAGCTGCAGAATACGGTACGTTTTGCCATTGTAAAATCCGGCGGAGGAGAAATCACCCCGGCGGATCTGCCCCACGAAATCCGGGGGGAGGTAGCCTTGAAATCCAGGAGAGGGCCTGCCCGTAAGCTGGAACCGGATACGGTGGCACAGGTTCTGCTCCGGACCGATGGTAACAAGGCCAAGGCGGCCAAGTTGCTGGGTGTGGGCCGGGCGACCCTTTATCGTTTTTTAAAAGAGTATCCGGAGCTTTATACCGGCTAAGGGGGCGTATATGGGGCTTTTTTCACGATGGGCGGAAACTTTTTTCGGTAGGTCACGTACGGCTGCAGACTCTCAGGGCAGCAGGGATGGCAGCGACAGGAGTGCACCGCCATCTTCTTTTATGGGTACCCATTCTCCGGGAGGTTTGGAAATGAATGATGCGGGTGAGGAAAAGCAGGTCACTCTGTATTCCTTAAGCACATGTGGTCATTGTAAATCCACCAAAAGGCTTCTGAATGACTGCAGTGTGGCCTATTCCTTTACGGACGTGGATCTTCTGGATCAGGAAGAGCGCAGTCTGATTCTGGAACAGCTCAGGGAGCTCAATCCCCGCTGCTCTTTCCCCACCATTGTCATCAATGACAGGGTGATTGTGGGGTTTCGGGAAAATGAAATCAAGGAGGCATTGGGCTTATGACCATGACGGCGGAACAATTGTATGGCATGCTGCAGAAGACTCAGGAGGCCAGAGGTTATTTTTTTTCCAGAGACAGGATGAAGGTTATGGAGCTTCTGGAAGCCCTCCTGGTGAACAAAGACCGCTATGGTTATATGGCATGTCCATGCAGGCTGGCCTCGGGAGACAGGGAAAAGGACAGTGATATTCTCTGTCCCTGCGTATACAGGGAGCCGGATGTGGCAGAATTCGGGAGCTGTTACTGTAATCTTTATGTGTCCGAGGCATGGAATGAGGGTCGGGTTTCGGAAGTCTATGTGCCGGAGCGCAGGCCCGTGGAAAAAATGTTCTGAAGCCTTTTTTTGACAACAGGTCAGGCAAGTTGACGGGCTGATGGGAAACCGGGAGGACGGATCTTCGTTATCGGTCTGGTTTTTCCGCTGCAGCCCTGACAGGTTCTTTGTGCCGGTTCTCTGCGCCATGACCGTAGAAAATGTTTCTGAAATGAAAGGTTTTTGTTGGATGCTGCCGTGCATTTTCCGTAAAGGAAAGTGTGCGGTTTTTTTTATCTTGATTCTCCGCCGGAAGGGTCGTACAATTGTTTCATTCAAAAACAAAAGCAGGGTTACGGATTTTATTTCTGAAAGAGACATGTGTTTTTTTGGGAGGGACATGTATATCCTTTTCCGGGAGGTTTTGTATGGCGAAGCTGTGGAAAGTTCTGTGCCTGGTGAGTATGCTGGGGATGCTCGGTATGCCGGTGCTTGCGGGGGATGAAGAAGTATGGCAGTCCATTTTTAACAACATCCCTTCGGAAAAAGAAATTATTAAAAACGAGCTGCAGACGGGCAGACTGTACAACGCCACCGTGGTTTTTACGGTGGAGGGAGTACAGGGGGACAACGGTGTTTTAAGGGAAAGCGATACGATTGATTTGACACTGGAAGGAAGGGGCGTTGCCCCCATGAGTTTCCGGGGAACAAAGGAAGATCTGGTCATCTGGGCGGAAACTAACCGGACGGCACTGTTTAAGGCCGTTTTCGGTAATGCGCCGGATGTGGCGGCCAGTGGCATGACCAGCACCCAGTCTCTGGCCCAGTCGGCTTTCATGTCTTCGGTATACATGGCACCCAATACCCGTACAGGCATGGGCGCAGTGGCAACGGATTCTGGCGGAGCTGTTTCTTTTATTCCCGTGTCCAATAAGGATATCGTGATTTCCGGCCAGCATGACCGCATGAAAATAGGAGATGATAAGGCTACGGGTTCCAGCGGTATCATGGCCTATGAGTGGCGGTTCGGTGACTCCATGCGGCATTCAGCCGGTATTTCCATCCCATACAGACAGCTGGATGTGGATGATAGTCTGGATACGGAATACAAGCATGCCGCTATGATGCCTTTTTTCAAAAAACGCTGGTACCGTTCTAATGGTGTGCTGGAGTGGATGGTGAACGGAACCCTTGGAGTGACGTACCTGAAATCCAAGGTCTTTACGGACGGCGGAGGTTATCTGGAGTATGGTGGCGGTACGGGCATCCGGTACTCCCATGCCCTGACGGCCAATGCCATTGTGAATGCCGGTATCATGTACCAGGGGCTTAAAAAAGAAATCCCCAGCGATCTGGTTCCGGATGAGGTCCGCTGGATTTCCGATGCTCTGAATGATCTGCCATGGGAGCATAACGTGATTCCTTCGGTAGGCACCATTGTGAATCTGATGGATGGCAGGCTGACCCTTAAGGGAGAAGTTTTTCGGGTGCATCAGGTGCAGAATGAAGTGGTGGATGGTTATGAATATCAAACAGTTGTGTTTGGTATGGCAACCGTTCGTCCGTGGAGCTGGTTTTCCTGCTCTCTAGGATATAAGGAGTCTTTCGAGTTGAAAGATATTACGGACAGGTCCTACATTATCGATTTTACAATTACCTGGTAGACTGTCGGGATGGAGCATGGCTGTTCCCGGAACAAAACGGTTCGTATGGTTTCAGTGTGGAGAAAACAGCTTGTGAATCCTGTGGCGGAATCCAATCGCTGACATGATCGCTCCGAAGTGTCAGGATAAGGTGTGCAGAATAGTTGGGCCGGAAAATACAAGATGGTTGACAGTAAGGGAAGGCGGCCTTGGGTACGCCTTTTCTTTTTGGGAGCCGTTGGAAGGGAAGGCTAGGATGGAAGAAAAAAAAGGATTGCGTGTGGGTTTTGTGGGAGACTCCATTCTGTACGGATGGGCTGTTGCCCCGGAAGCGGCATGCTGGCGGGTATTCCAGGAGCTGGCAGGCATGAATGTGGTTTGTGATGGGGACGTCAATCCTCTGGCTCTTCCCGGTGGAACCTTGCCGGATCTTGTTACCCGCACGCCTCGGCTTGTGGCCCGGTACGGGCCTCAGCTTGTTTTTGTCTGCGCGGGAGCCAATCATTATGATGGTGATGGTACTCTGAGCTGGCCCTATGGCATGACGGAGGCAGAGTTGTTCCGGTTGTTTTACCGGCTTTTTGCTGATCTCACCCATGCGGGATGCAAGGTAGTATGGCTGGGCTTGCCCCCTTTTGAAGCCTGCGGTACGGATCAGGAAATCCCAAGAAATCTGTCACAAAGGATTGCCGGGTTCTGTGCCGATCAGATATGGGATAGCTGCTATGTTACGGATTGCATGATGCGGGATCCTTCCTGGAATGCGGGAGGAGGACGTTTTTATGATAATCTTGCCATGGATATCCATCCGAATACGGCAGGACAGGTTTGCATTGCGGAATGCTGTGCCGCCTGGTTGCGCCAGCAGAATGGGCTGTCGTGGTAACAGGAGAATGCTGTTGTGAACAGGAGGAAGAATGAAAAAGAAAGCGTTCCTGATACCGGGTGCTGCTTTTCTGTCGATACTGATGGGGCTAGCTGTTCTTTCTGTGTATGAACGCCGGAAGGCCGGAGAAGATTTCCGGCCTGAAATCATCATCGGTCGGGTTGCCCTGCCGGATTTATCCCTGTACCAGGGAGGAGAAAGCCTGGAGGTTCTTTTTGCCCGTGAAGGTTTGGGTAGTATGCAGGACAGTCGTTCGCCCTTGCCTCCGTCTGCAGGAGAGATATCTCTGGAATTGCCTGATTTTTCGGCTTATACGGATGTAAAAGAAAAAAAGAAAGCTTTTTTTCAATTCCTGCGCCCCATTGTGGAGCAGGAAAACTGGGCTGTTTTGAAAGAACGGGCCCGGGTTCTGGTCTTGTGGCAGCAGTTCCAGGAAAACAGGACTTTATCTGAAAAGGGACTTGAGCAACTGGAAACTCTGAGGGACAGGTACCGCGTGGAGGCTGCTCCCGAAGAAGGGGCTGCTTTTTTCAGGGAAATGCTCATGCGCATAGATGCCGTGCCTGTGCCTCTGGCACTGATTCAGGCTGCCAAGGAATCTGGCTGGGGAAGTTCCCATTTTGCGAGGGAAGGCAATAATCTTTTCGGCCAGTGGTGTTTTGAAAAGGGTTGCGGCATGGTTCCCAGGATGAGACCGGAAGGGGCTATCCATGAGGTGCAGATCTTCGGAGATGTGGCAGAGGCTGTCCGGGCCTATCTCTGGAATCTGAATACCCACAGCGCCTATGAGGAGGTCCGGATGCGTCGTTACCGGATGCGTATGGAGAAAAAGGAACTTGATGGCCGATTTCTGGCGGGTGGTCTGGAGAAATATTCGGAACGGGGCATGGAATATGTAAGAATTCTTCGCCGAATGATCCGGGCCAATGAAAGTTTCATGGGTTTTGACAGGCCGGATGTCTGAGGAAGTCTGTTCCCAGCTGCAGAAGATTCGTTTTTTTGCTGCCGTAAAGAAGAAGATGTTTTTTTGTCATCAGGACAGAAGTGTTCAGGAAGCGCTGGTAAGATCATGCAGCCATTAATCCCCGGAGTCTGATTCGGGAAGGACCCATGAGTAGGTATACCAGAACCATTCCGATCCATCTTTAGACGGGGCTGTTATCGTATAGAGTGTGCGTCTCGGATTCAGTCTGTCGCTGGCGCGAACCCTTAGTGTCAGGCCGTCCGGACGGTTTTCCTTTTCTATGGTGCAGTTTTTTTGGCCGCTGACAAAGCATTGCAGGCCATCGGTGCGGATTCTGTCATTTTGGATGGAAAGGGTGAGAACAGGCGGATTGTCTCCTGTGATAAGGGGCGTTGTGGGGCTTGCCTTGACCACACCAAGGGCATTCATTCGTATTTTTTCCGTGAAACCTGTGATTGTTCCATAGGTGAGATTCATGGGAAAGCGGGGCAGTGCAAAACGATTGCTTCCGGCAAAGACGACCCCGGACCGCTGGGCTGCGGCAGCCCGATAACCGTGTTTTTTCAGAATGTTCATCATCTCTTCGGTGTATTCCCCAAAGGGATAGGCGTAAAGGTCGGGAATGTTTGTAAGGT
The DNA here is from genome assembly GCF_026155325.1 of Desulfobotulus pelophilus. Lineage (NCBI taxonomy): Bacteria > Pseudomonadati > Thermodesulfobacteriota > Desulfobacteria > Desulfobacterales > Desulfobacteraceae > Desulfobotulus > Desulfobotulus pelophilus. The sequence continues at coordinate 86,281 of NZ_JAPFPW010000013.1, forward strand.
GTTGTTTAAATATTTCGTGGGATTGGGTGAGATCGGCTTCAAAGGCATTGGCAATTTTTTCTGTCGGATGGTTCAGAAAATAGTCGTGGGAGTGGGAGTGATTACCGATTTCAAAACCTTTGTTCTGTAGTTGCCGGATTTGTTCCCAGTTGAGGTAGTTCCTGCCGCCCACATACCGGGTGGCGATAAAAAGGGTGGCAGGATAGCCGTATTTTTCCAGAAGTGGCAGGCCATGCTCCCATACGGAAAGGTACCCGTCGTCAATGGTGATGCAAGCCGTCTTTTGGGGCAGGTTATGCCCGGCATCCAGACGCTGCAGAGCTTCTCCCAGGGTGATTACGGTGTAGCGGTTGGCTTTCAGGTAGGCAAGGTGCTCCTGAAATTGTGTTGTGGATACACTGGTAGAGGGGTACTGGTTCTCCATACCGAAATGGTGATACATGAAAATTCGTATCTGCGGGTCTGCATTTCTTTCGGAAACAACCGTTTCCGGAGAATTCGCCCATGCCGGTCCGTTGAGAAAAAAAAGCATCAGAATGATAGGCAGCCATGTCTTCTGGTTCATCCGGGCCTCCTTTGAGATACGTCAGCTATGATCCTGCCAGTGTAATGATAGGCCCTTGTCTGCCGCAAGCTTTTTTGGGTCTCGCTGACCGATAGCCCTGTGCTGTCGGTTCTTTGTAACAGAAAAGAGAGCAGGTATTTTGTGTGTGTATGCTGGTATGCCGCATACTCGGTCCATAAGAAGGTTCTTCAGTCTTTGATAAAAACTAAAAAGAATTTATGGCAGCCGAAGTCGTTGGCAGGTATTGGAAAAAGACATATGGAATTGCCATAATCTGGCAGGCAGTAAAGATGCAGGGAGTGGGTTCCAAAGCAACCGTTTTTTAAAAGAGGTTACTCTATCCGTTGACCCTGCCTAAAAAAACAGATCCTGAAAGCCTGTATCTGGCTTTTAGGATCTGTAGGGATTTCAAATGGTACCGGAGGAGAGACTCGAACTCTCAAGGGCATAAGCCCGGCGGATTTTGAGTCCGCTGCGTCTACCAATTCCACCACTCCGGCATCTGAGTTGCATTTTTTAGAGCAAAGCCTTTTTTTTGTCAATGACTTTAGCATTTTCCCGCAAGCGCCCGGAAAATTTTATCCGCAGAGAGGGCTCCCTCCCTCAGAATAAGGGGGGGGGAAGATGTGGCATCCACCACTGTGGACCCCGGACCTCCGTGGAGGATACCGGCGTCGAGTACGCAATCGGCGGTTGTGATCAGTTCCGGGGAGAGATCCTGCAGAGAGGATACGCCGGGCTGGCCGGAAAGATTGGCACTGGTTCCAGTGATAGGTCCTCCTGCAGCGCGGACAAGGGCTGCTGCCACGGGATGTTCCGGTATGCGGATACCGATTTTGCCCGTTCCTGCGGTAAGGCCTGCCGGAAGATGGCTCTTGGCTTTTAGTACCAGAGTGAGCCGTCCCGGCCAGAAAGATTTCATAAGCAGGCTGGCTTCGTCGGAGACATCTTTCACGTGGGACATCACCGATGCAAGATCGGCGGCCAGAATGAGCAGGGGATTATTTCCCGGCCTGCCTTTAGCCTTGAAGACCTTTTCTATGGCCATGGGGCGGAGAGCATCCACGCCCATGCCATACAGGCAGAAGGTGGGAAAGATTACAAGCCCTCCTGCCCGGATGCGGAGGGCTGCCTGTTCTATTTCTGCCGCACTGGGATGATACGAATTACCACAATGCGGCCCGTTCGGTAGTAAGGGTATATCAGGGGACAAGGGTTCTGGCCTTTTCTTCAACTTTGTCTGCCATTTCTTTTTTGAAGGCCGTAAGTTTTGCGGCCAGTTCCGCGTCGGCAATGGCCAGCATCTGTACGGCCAGAATGCCCGCATTGTACGCTCCTGGTTTGCCGATGGCTACGGTGGCCACGGGGACTCCGGGGGGCATCTGTACTGTGGACAGGAGGGCATCCAGGCCCTGCAGGGCAGAGGAGTCAATGGGAACTCCGATGATGGGCAAGGTGGTCCCTGCAGCCATGGCACCTGCGAGGTGGGCGGCATGGCCTGCACCGGCAATGATAACGCCCATCCCTTTTTCCCGGGCAGAGGATGCAAAGAGGGCCGCTTTTTCGGGGGTTCTGTGGGCAGAAGCAATGGTCATCTCATAAGGGACATCAAATTTTTTGAGTACGCTTACCACTTCCATCATGACTGGAAGGTCGGAGTCGCTGCCCATGACAATGCCCACTCTGGGAGCACGGTCCTGTTTTTCAATGGCTTTCATGGCAATATCCTTTCGATAATGACAGTTGGTAAATGAAATACGGGAAACGGCTCTGTAGGCATTGGCTGCAGCCTGCTCCACACTATCTCCCAGAGAAGTGACACCCAGAACCCGTCCACCGCTGGAGACAACGGCACCCTGACCCGTGGTGGTGCCCGCATGGAAAACCACCGTATCCGGAAGCGATGCCGCCTCTCCAAGACCCCGAATGATTTCTCCTCTGGTATAGCTGCCCGGATAACCGCCTGCTGCCATGACCACACAGACGGCAGCTCTGGGGTCCACCTTCAGGGAGCAGGTGTGCAGGCGTTCTTCCACCACGGCTTCCATGAGTGTAATGATGTCGGACTGAATGCGCATCATGAGGGGCTGGGTTTCGGGATCGCCGAAGCGGGCGTTGAACTCCAGTACTCTGATCTGATCTCTGTGGATCATCATTCCCGCATAGAGGACTCCCTTGAACGGGCGGCCTTCCGCAGCCATGGCTCTGACGGCGGGTTCCAGTACTTCTTTTGTTATTTTACGCTGCATAAAAAGATCCACCACGGGTGCAGGGGAATAGGCACCCATGCCACCGGTGTTGGGGCCTTTATCATCGTCATAAACCGCTTTATGATCCTGAGAAGAAGGGAGGATCAGGATGCTTTTTCCGTCCGTCAGAGCGATGATGGAAGCTTCTTCGCCTTCCAGTCTTTCTTCCACAAGGATGGTGGTACCTGCTTCACCAAAGGCTTTTTCTCCGAGCATGTTCTGTATGGCTTTTTCTGCTTCCTCCATATGGAAACAGACGACAACCCCTTTACCTGCTGCGAGACCGTCGGCCTTGATGACAACCTGGCCATTCAGGCTGCGGGCAAAGGTCAGTGCCTGATTTTTATCCGTAAAACTTTGTCCCTTTGCCGTAGGGATGCCGTAACGGACCATGATATTTTTGGCAAAGGCCTTAGAGGCTTCAAGCTCTGCTGCTTTTGCCGAAGGGCCGAATATTTTGAGGCCAGCAGCCTCAAAAGCATCCACAATACCTGCGGCAAGAGGCACTTCGGGACCAACAACGGTAAGGTCAATGGCATGGGAAAGGGCAAAACTTTTTAATTCATCAATGGCATCGGCGGCAATGTCCACGCACTCGGCCAGACCGGCTATGCCGGGATTTCCTGGAGCGCAGTAAATTTTCCGGACTCTGGAACTCTGGCTGATTTTCCAGATAAGGGCGTGTTCTCTGCCGCCACCCCCCACAACAAGTATATTCATGACGTCTCCTTATGGACCGGTTTTTCGTATAAAAAAGCTCTGGTTTGCACCAGAGCCGAACAGGACAGAGAGATGGGTTCTCTGTCTTCTTTTTTCTTCAAGAAACTATAACGGGTTCTTTTTTAACCGTAACTGGATAAGGCCGTCAATCAATTTCGAAAAGGAAATGCCCGCCGTTTTTGCGGCAAGGGGAAGAAGGCTGGTAGGGGTCATGCCGGGCAGAGTATTGGTTTCAAGGATGAACAGTTCCTTGTCATTTTTTAAAATGAAATCTGACCGGCTGTAGCCTTCGCAATAAAGGGTTTTATGGGCCAGGATAGCTGCGTTTTGTATCTCGCAGGTCAGTGCCTCCGGAATGGGTGCCGGACAGATTTCTTCTGTGGCACCGGGGGTGTATTTGGCGGCGTAATCGAAAAACTGGAATTGCTTGCCGGGTTTGATTTCAATGACGGGCAAGGCTTGAACAGGCTCATAGCCCCATACGGCACAGGTCATTTCCCGTCCTTTGATATACGGTTCCGCAATGCCGGATGGTCCGCAGGAAAGGCAGATCAAGCAGGCTTTTTGAATGTCTTCTTTGTGGTGAACAATGCTCATGCCGAGACTGGAGCCGCCATGGGCTGGTTTGATAACCAGAGGAAGCCCGATCTGCTGAAGCAGTTCTTCTGCCAGTTTCGAGCTGTAGGCTTCAAAAGTTAGCCATGGAGGTGTCGTCAGTCCGTTGCAGGCAAAGGCGTGTTTGGCAGCAAGCTTGTTGCAGGCCATGGCACTGCCAAGAACACCAGACCCCTGATAGGGGATATCCAGGAGATCCAGAAGTCCCTGAAGTCTGCCATCTTCACCATTCTCGCCGTGTACCACCAGAAAGGCAAAATCAATGGATTGTCTGTCTTTGACAAGTTGGTCGATATCTTTGGCCGCATCATAACGGGTGACAGAATAGGCCTGGGGATCAAGGGCTTCTTCGACGGCTTTGGCACCGGCAAGGGCAACGTCCCTTTCGTTAGAAGAGCCACCGGTAATGAGAGCTAGCTGGCATTGTTTCATGGTCTGCTAAGATTCCTTCTACTTTCCGGTTCTTGAATAGAGATGTCCATAATATCCCTTTCTCCAGAGAGTCCGGAGCCTAGGGATTCGGGAAGGACTCTGTCTGCATTCCGGAAAATCTGTTGTTTGGCCATTTCATATTCTTCACGGGTGATCAGCTCATTTTCATACATACGGCCAAGTTCCGTAAGCTGTTTTACCTGAAGGCCTTCGGGGGATTCCAGCTGAATCATACCCGGTGCCTGACGGTTTTTTTTCTCTCCCATGCGTAGGGCGGCAAAACCTCCCAGTAGGCTTATCTCCACATTTCTGCCTGCAAACTCCGGGAGAGCCAACATTTCTTTGAGGGAGCGTTTTTCTTCCCTCATGCGGCGGAGAAAGTAATAGCCAGTTCCGAATACAGCAAGTAGCCCGGCCAGAAAAATCCATGTCATATAATGAACGATGCCGCGGAAAAAAAGTACGAGCAGCCCTAGAACAGCCACAAGCATGACGTTGAGCAGTACAATACCGTAGGCCATGAATATGCTGCTGGCAATACCTTCCGTAGGCAGAGGTTCCCGTTTGGGTCTGGGTTTATATCCGGTTGTTTTTTCTTGTTTTTTATGTCTGAATTTCATGGGGCTCCGTGGTGCTTGTCAGCATTGATTCTGTTCGATACGGTCCACAAGTCGGGGAAGATATTCTTCTGGAATTTCCCTGTCGGGCCGTGATGGTTGCGCCATGTTTATTTTGCGGATCATGATATTGATCCGGGTAATGATTGTGTGTTTGGTTGTAAGGTCGGGGGTTTTTTCCAGAAGCTCTCTGGCTGTATGAATTTCTTTTCTCAGCTCCAGTTCAGGAGGGAGAAAGTCCGCCGTTTTCAGCATATGATAGGCCATGCGGAGGTCTTCCGGGATTGAAATGGTTTCCATGGGCAGGGGCTTTCCTGATCCAGGGAGATTGGAAAATCGGCCCTTCTTCTGTGCCTCCAGAATTTTTTCCTCAGCAATTTTGTCCATTAACATTTTGGCCTGTCCTTGGGCTGGGGTTACAAGCAGGCATGATCTGCCTCCCTTAAACAGTTTATCAGTCTATAAAATCATGAATGGATTGGCAAGGTATCTGTAAGGTAAAGGTACTCGCTGTTGGTATTCTGATGGCAACACTGTCTGACCGGTTGAATTTTCAGATAAAAAAATATTGATCATGGGCTAATCAAATCCAATTGCACGAAAAAAGATGTGGGTGATCTCTCTTGTGATGGTTCATGAAAACGAGACCTGTGGGTTTTGCGGGATACGGACTCTCGGGAAATAATAAGGTCGCCTTTTGGCTGCCGGAAAATTGATAATGAAAAGCTAAAAACAAACGGGCAAATCCATTTTCCTTGCCCTTAGTATTTAATTTTTTACTCTGGTTCTTTCTGGGAGAATGGTACGGCAGAGCCTTCTTTTTCGTTGGTATCAATATGTATTTACTTGATATGGTTTGCCATGGTAGCAAAAGAATATGGATAAAAACAAAGAGGCCGATACAGGATGAACGCAGAGAAGAAAGAGATGAAAGTTATTTTACCTCTATCCTTGGGAGGACAGATAGATGAGTGAAAAGGAATATGCAGGATTTTGGATTAGGGCAGGCGCTACGATTATCGATTCAATCTTGCTGCTTATAATTATTATGCCCATACTGATATCTATATATGGCGCTGGCTATATATTTAACGAGGCTTTTGTTCAGGGTTTCTGGGATATCCTTTTCAGTTACATATTGCCTGCGATAGCGGTGATTCTTTTTTGGGCGTACAAGTCCGCTACTCCTGGAAAAATGGTAACAAAGCTGACTATCGTGGATGCAAAGACGGGGGGTAAACCTTCCACAAAGCAATGTATTATCCGTTATTTCGGCTATTATCTTTCCGTCATTCCATTGTTTCTTGGAATGATATGGGTTGCTTTTGATAAAAGAAAACAAGGCTGGCATGATAAGCTTGCCAACACTGTGGTAATCAGAAATAGCAATCCGGAGCCCGTTGCTTGTGAACAGAAGGCATAAGCCGCATACGCGCTGAAAGCGGAAAGGTCTTTTTTAGAGCGCAGCCGGATAATCCATGGCTCTTTTCTTCTTTTGAGAGGGAGGAGGACCGTCTTTTTTTCATCTGTGATGCAGTATCCCATGCGGAAGGGGGCGTCGCGGCCGGAGTGGGCGAGACAACTTCTTCCTTGTCGGCGTTTTACCTTACTGACCTCCACTGTACCGGACTCTGAATTCAGGCAATGCAGGAGGTAGTGATGACGTGCTGGTACCTGTCATTATGAATAGTGCGATTCCGGGCTGTTCTATTTTTTTGTGCTTTGGCAGAGGAGTCATGCACTGCTGAAATATGTCAACGCCCGGTACGGCTTTCCTTTGATTCTTCCGGCAATCTAATGGGTACAGCCTCTATGGGATATCTGCTCCATCCCCCGGAAAGGCAAATTTCCAGACCTCTAGCAGCAATCTGAATCCGCCCGTGGCCTATCCTGAGCTTCCGTGTCCACGGGAAAGAATCGTATGTACCCCCTCCCGCTGCAGTTCTCTTTCAGCATGACACGGATTGGAGGCGTGAATGGTTCGATCATTCCGTCCGGAATAAATTCCATTTCAATATACACGTTGCCCGCCACGGAGAGTCCTTTCCGGATTTTGATTTTACTTTTGATAATAGCAATTATGTAGCTGCAGGTTAATGACGGGCGCTCTTCCTTGCCGATACCCTGCAGGGTAAGATCGGCCCCACTGATGGGGTTTACTTTGCTGCCATATGGTGTTGCGACCCAGATGGTGCTGTTCCCTCTGTATCCGTCCCATTAAAATACGAAAATACGATCCGTAACGGATACAGAAAAGCCCCTGCGCTGAAAGAATGCGGAGGTTTTTTTTATGGACTATGACAGGAATAAGCGTCAGATTTCTTTCTGAAAGCTTGCTATTCAGTTGTAAGGGGAGTAGGCTGTCAGAATAGTTTTGAACAAGATGAGTGGGCTTTGTGGACCGCATACTGTTATGTTGAGCCATGCAATCCTATGTGGGGCATCAAACCACCGGGTCTACGGCTTGCGAAATTCTCACGGAAAAAGGAGAAGCAACATGCTTGAGACCATTGCGATTGTTTTGATTGTTGTTTGGGTATTGGGTCTGGTCAGCTCTCAGACCATGGGTGGATTTATTCATGTCCTTTTGATTATCGCCGTTGTGGTGGTATTGCTTCGTGTCATTAAAGGCAGACGTTTGTAATGAGGCTGGCATGCGTCTATTCTGCAGGGTACCAGGCACAGAAGGATTCAGTTGTTACCAATCTTGAATTTTCGGGGAACCCTGAAGGTAACCAGGTGCTCTGCCCAAGGTGGGTGTGCGAGATCATTACTAAACAGGAGAAAATGGAATGAATATAATCAAGATGGCGGCAATTGTGCTGATTGTGGCTGGCGTACTGGGGTTGGTTTATGGCGGTTTCAGCTACACGAAAGAAACCCATGGGGCCAAGCTGGGGGCAATAGAACTGACGGTAAAGGACAAGCAGAAGGTCAATGTTCCAGTTTGGGCAGGCGTGGGGGCGATAGCCATTGGCAGTGTGCTCTTGCTCTTCGGAAGAGTCAATCCCTGATCGAGGTACCCCCTGTTTAGAAAAATATTTCAGAAGAAAAAAGTTTATTTTTTCAACCCTACAATAGAAATCCCCGCACCGAAAAGGATGCAGGGATTTTTTTTATGCGTATGGCTGGGCTGCTGCGCCATAATTCAGAAGAACTGGAGACTGGTTTCATGGTGGTTGCGGGCTGAGGATGCAGAAAATGCGAAGAGCATCGTTTACAGAGATACCCAGTGATACAGACGGCTAGCGAGCAGGTTCCGGATGGGGCCGCATAGGACGAGTTTGCGGGCAAGGCTGCTCAGGTCTTTCCGGTCCTGGGTTACGGTGTGAATGGCCGGAGCCGTCAAGGAGATCCGGCCTGCCTGGATATGGCGGGAAGCATTTTCGGAGGCCATCCAGTTGGTGACGTTTTTGGCTGCTGGTTTCCTGAACAGGAAGCCCGGCTTGTCGGGGGGCTTCTGCTCTGTTTGAAATGAGGGAGCATCCAGCCTGATGCTGGAAAGTCCTTCCGACCCGAAGCTTCTGATTCGGGTAAGAGGAGGAATGGGTAGCGATCAGCCAGCATAGAGAAGGAGTTCTGCACGAGTGGCGGCGTGATGTCCTGTGCTTTTTTGATCTGATGGCATGCAGAATTTTACTATCCATCCGAAAGTTGGTTTTTGGGAGAGGTTTCGGGACCGTCTGCCGTGTGTATTTGGGGTAAAACGTTCGTTTGCAAGGTGCGGAAGGCTGTTTTTTACCACTCTCTTCTGCCTTAGCCAGTTTTTTGTGTGTGAGGCGTCCCTTTGGCAATCGTAGAAGGGCCATCTCCGGCCATCAGGCGGTTTTTTTGAGGGAGAAGGGGGAAGGGTGCCCAGGACCGCGGTTTGCTGTTTCCCTTTGATCCGGTAGCGTACATGCCATGACTTTTTTTCCAGATGGCTGAACAATCAGGTGCAGCCCACCGCCGTCCGGCAGGGTGTATCTTTGCTGCTAAGGAACCGTACATTCACACTCTGCGGAAGTGATAGCGTATTTTGCTGTCATGTCAGCCTTTTTTCCTGATTTTGAGTAGCCAGGATTCAGGGACTTGAAAAGGGCGAGTAACCGGATTTTTCCCGTTGCAATGCGTACTCGCTGGTTACTCAAAAAAACCTTGCCTAGGAAGCTATTCCTTAGTCTGGCATGACAGGGTATGCATGGGTAAAAAAAGGGGGGGGGAAGAGATGCGTGGTTAATGGATTTCAGGCAATAAAAAAGCCGCCTTTCGGCGGCTTACAATTTGGTGTTGGTGGCGATGCAGGGACTTGAACCCCGGACTCTGCGGATATGAGCCGCATGCTCTAACCAGCTGAGCTACATCGCCTGATCTGTCGAAAGATAGCTCGACAAACGGCACTCTTGTAACAGTACGTTTCTCGTGCGTCAACCAAATTTTTCAAAGAAACGGATTTTATTTACTGCTGTGATGCCGGTAGTGAGCGCAGCACATCAATTTCAAAGCCGGAAAGCCCCTGAGGAAGATCGGAGAATAAAAACATGAAAGGTATTTCCTTTCCGGAAGGAATGCTCTGATTAAGGTTGCGATCTCCGTCCTGTTTATTCAGCTCTTTCTCAATAGTCGCAATGGACATGCGTGTAAGTTCAATTTCCGGCAGCGTATTGCCTGCATAGATCATACGTGTGGCTACGGCTTCTTCCCCAGCAAAAAGCCTGGCCCTTAGCTGGACATGTCGCCTGGGCTGAGGGTACTCATTGCGGATATTTCCGGCAATAACGAGAAGCCTCCCTGCACTTTCATGAGTAAGAAAGCTGTGGCTGACACCGGTAGGGGTAATTCTGAGATTGCCGGGGTCCTGAAACTCAGGGCGCGCAGTGGCTGTAGGACTACCGATAAAAGGCAGGGATATATTATTTTTCTGAGCGTAAAGAATGGCCCCGAAAACTCCTGCAGCCATGAGCAGCAGAAGAAGGATGATTAGCAGCAGGAATCGTATTCCTGTGTTCTTTTTGCTGTTGTCTCTCGATATTTCGGAGGCTTCTGCGGTTTCTTCATCATCAGGACTTTGAATGCTTGCGCTGGCAAGACTGGAAGAAGCGATTCCCTTCTGGTGGGGTTCTGTCCTTTGTGTCATCTGGTTTTGAGAGGTCGTTTCCGTTTCCAGATCTAAATCAAGCTCAAAATTATCCAGATCGGGCCGGTCTTCTTTTCTATTGGCTTCCTGTCCGTCAAGATCGAATTCCAGATCTAGTTCGAGGTCATCAAGGGCCGTGGATTCCTGAGGCTCTTTGGCCCCAGGATGAAAGTCGAACTCAAGCTCATCCAGATCTTGGGTTTCTTTTTGACCGGCAGGTTCC
>NZ_JAPFPW010000014.1 GCF_026155325.1 Desulfobotulus pelophilus
CCATACCCTGCTCTCACAAGGGCAAGGTACAGGTTTCAATCCACGCCCCCGCATGGGGGGCGACGGATCTGAGAAAAAAGTACCCTTCAGCCTTGTTTGTTTCAATCCACGCCCCCGCATGGGGGGCGACCAGGTGCCTTCCGGGGCCAGCCCTTACGGGAAGGTTTCAATCCACGCCCCCGCATGGGGGGCGACCTGTATGCGCTATTTGCACATCGAGAGTGTAAGTTTCAATCCACGCCCCCGCATGGGGGGCGACGTTTCGATATTCCCGGCGGGTACAGTGGGGGATGTTTCAATCCACGCCCCCGCATGGGGGGCGACGCTGAACACCATCCTCATGGATGCGGACGGGGAGTTTCAATCCACGCCCCCGCATGGGGGGCGACCATGGCCAGCCATTCGTCCGTGGTCTCGGCGTGTTTCAATCCACGCCCCCGCATGGGGGGCGACGTGTGGCCCTCTATCGGGAGGCCCGCCATAAGGCGTTTCAATCCACGCCCCCGCATGGGGGGCGACCAATGCACATCCAGTCCGATCCGTCGCTATCGCCAGTTTCAATCCACGCCCCCGCATGGGGGGCGACTGCCCTGCTATGTTTTGCAAGGACAAGGATTCGTTTCAATCCACGCCCCCGCATGGGGGGCGACCAACCTTAAAAGCCTTGACAACAAAACTGGACAGTTTCAATCCACGCCCCCGCATGGGGGGCGACGGGGCTGGACAAAACTATATCGTTACTGATTTAGTTTCAATCCACGCCCCCGCATGGGGGGCGACCTACAGCCACAATGTTCTGGACACCTCTCAACCCGTTTCAATCCACGCCCCCGCATGGGGGGCGACATTTTTGTAATCATATCCAGTGCCGACACAACGAGTTTCAATCCACGCCCCCGCATGGGGGGCGACGTGGACGAGCAAGACGAGGCAACGGATAGAAGAAGTTTCAATCCACGCCCCCGCATGGGGGGCGACAGGTAAGAGGTGGCAGTGTTTCAGGCATACAAAAGTTTCAATCCACGCCCCCGCATGGGGGGCGACTCCAAGAGTGGAGGGCTATATTGATGCTGAATTTGTTTCAATCCACGCCCCCGCATGGGGGGCGACTTGTAGGCCAGCCGATGCTGCATGTAGATATCGGCGTTTCAATCCACGCCCCCGCATGGGGGGCGACCTAAATTACTGCCTACTTTCGTTCTGCTCATGCAGTTTCAATCCACGCCCCCGCATGGGGGGCGACAAGGTATGGCGACAAACTGGCTGAGTCTATTATGGTTTCAATCCACGCCCCCGCATGGGGGGCGACCTCTGCGCCCGGAGGGGGAATAACCTTGTAGCCGGGAGTTTCAATCCACGCCCCCGCATGGGGGGCGACAAAGCAAGGGACAAAAAGCAGGGCATACAGGGGGTTTCAATCCACGCCCCCGCATGGGGGGCGACGTGCCTCAAGTGATGACAGCGTACGCACAAGGGAAGTTTCAATCCACGCCCCCGCATGGGGGGCGACGCCGACCCCTCCCCATGTAAAACATAACAGAGAGGTTTCAATCCACGCCCCCGCATGGGGGGCGACTGGGGCCGTGAGGCCCAGATGAGCAAGGTAATGGTTTCAATCCACGCCCCCGCATGGGGGGCGACTCGACCTGTCTTTGTGTTGCCGTAGTAGGAGATCAGTTTCAATCCACGCCCCCGCATGGGGGGCGACATGTGGCAAGAAGGATTCCCGGGTATAAACGTCGTTTCAATCCACGCCCCCGCATGGGGGGCGACTTTAATCGCTAATTTCAAGGTTTCCGAGTTGTCGGTTTCAATCCACGCCCCCGCATGGGGGGCGACAGTTATGCACAGGCATGTGCGCACTGATAATTATGGTTTCAATCCACGCCCCCGCATGGGGGGCGACCAGCCAGCTAGCCGAGGGGGATCAGGCATGGATGTTTCAATCCACGCCCCCGCATGGGGGGCGACTGTAGCTCAATAAAGATAATCTAAAGCAACAAGTTAAGGTAAGCTTTCAGCGAACCTCCTTTCTTTTACCTTAAAAGTCCAGTAAAAAATGTTTGATTTTAATTTAACCATTGTTTTCTAAAGATTTTTTTAATGTGCGAACATCTTTTGCTTTTTTTAATTTAGTTGCTGAAAAGACAGCCTGTTTCTTTCCAATGGCCTCAGACCGCTACTCTCTCGCAAATCTTAAAAAATCAGAGGCCCATCCATATCCAGACTGGGTTTGGCTCCGACATGCTCCACCTTGGGTTTCCAGTTTTTTCCCATGTAGTAAAAGCGCAAGCTATCTTCCAGCGGTTCGATTTCTTTTAGCAGCTGGTTTTTCAGTTTTACCCAGAGGGTTGGATCGACGGAACACTCGAACACGGAATACTGGACGCGTTGTCCGTAATCTTCAAGGGTTTTCGCTATGCGGCGAAGACGCCTTCTGCCTGCAATATCTGCAGTTTTTACATCGTAGCTTACCAGCACCATCATGGGTTCACCTCCAAAGAAAGGGAGGATAGCCATCCAGATCCCCCCGAAGATGTCGTGCCAGCAACCTTGCCTGAATGAAGGGTATCAGGCCTTTGGCTATCTTTTCATCTGTAAAAGGGTGGGTCAGGGTTTCCTGTTTCATTTTCTGCCATGCGGCCAGCACCCGTTTTCTGGCTTCATCTTCCAGGGTAACGGCTCCACTGTCAGGATTTGTTAGAAAGTCGGAGGCCCTGACTTGCTCCCGATTGATCAGGGATACTGTCAGGCGATCACAGAAAACAGGACGAAGTTCCTCCATCATGTCCAGGGCGAGACTGGGCCGACCGGGCCTGTCCTTATGAAGAAAGCCTACGGCAGAATCCAGCCCCACGGTTTCCAGCGCACTTCTCACATCATGGACAAGCAGGGTGTAGAAGAGGGAAAGGAGAGCGTTGACGGCATCTTTGGGTGGTCTGCGGTTTCTGCCTGAAAAGGCAAAGGCCGGGTCGTCTTTTCGGATCAGATCCGGGAAGGCGGAGAAATAGGAACGGGCAGCGTCCCCTTCCATCCCACGGGCTGTATCGCAATCTTCTATAGAAGTAAGTTTGCGTATGCGGTCGGAAAGAAGTTTTTCCGTTTCTCGCAGGGCAGGGGTTTCCCCGTGATCCCGGATGCACCGCAGGAGCGCCTGACGACAGTTGTAGAGCTTGCCTGCCACAAAGGCAGCGGCAAGGGTTCCGGATTTATCCGCAATATCTGCAGCGCGGTACTGCGCCCGACGCAGCAGCACATTGCCATGCAGGGGGCCATGCACCTTGGCAAGAAAACGGCCCGTATCCGTGAGAAAGGTTACGGCCACATTGCGCTCCGCACAGAAACCCATCAGCCATGGACTCATGCCCACTGTACCAAAGCACACAATGCCGGAAATTCCGTGTATGGGAATTTTCATGTCCGGCCCTTCTTCCAAGCGGATACGAATGGTTTCCCTTTCCTTGGAAAGATAGGCCCCCGGTTTGGTGATATAAAGGATGTTTTGCAGAGGTTTCATGTGAGATCCTCGGAAAGCCGTTTTTGCAGCCAGAGTTTTGCAGATTTGGCTTTGGGCTGACAGATGTCAAAAAGGGAGCAGCGGTCACAGCGGTCTTTCCGGTACCTGGCCTTTGGCAGTACGCCGCTTTCCATCATGGCATGGTATTCCATGGCCGTCTGGCGGGTAAGCTCCCTCAGGGCAGCATCAAAAGGAACGGTTTCTCGTCTTCTCGGGCTTGCGTAGAAAAGAAAACCTTCCCGTATTTCTGTATGCAGCATTTCTTCCAGGCAGATGGCTTGTGCGCAAAGCTGAACCCGATCCGCCTCAATCAGCTTGGGTTTTCCACGCTTGTATTCCACTGGTACGGGCTGCCAGATTTCTTTTTCGATTTTATGAAATTCCACGCAGTCCGCCACGCCAAAAAGACCGAGGGAAAGGCTTTTCAACGGCATGGCGTAGCAGAGGCGTACTCCGGATTTTTCCTGTTCTCCGCCTTTATCTACCCGCTCATGCAGTACACGGCCTTCGGCGGTGAAGCGATTTTCCTCCCATTCCCGATCCACATGGATAAGTCCGCACTGGCGGGGACAATAGATCATGTGCTGCATACCGGAGACGGGAAGAAAATCGGCTTCAGGATACATAATCAAAAACCTTCTATGATTTCAGGTTCTAATCCTGCAAGCGGCTCCATGTCGAAGAAGGGTGCCTCGCCTTTGGGGTTGAGACTTCTGTGGACTTTGGCAGAGGAATACTGTCCAGATTTGCAGTTATGTTTCCACCAGAAGACTTTTTCGACAACAAGGGAGCCTTCTGGTCGAGCCGACGAAGCATCGTTTTCAAAAAGTTTTGGCAGAATCTGTTTGATAGTTTCGGCATCCTCATCATTGAATCCGGTTTTTTCGGAAAGCTGTGGATTCATGCTTCCATAGAAAATATAGATTCCCTGATCTATACGATGCTTCATACCCATGGTATCGGAGCCTCTTTTTGTTCCATCACCTTCACCGCTGACACTTTTTGTGATTTGAGTACTGGTGATTGAAACGGGGGCGATACTGAAGGCTGACTGAACAGAGACAGGCCCTCGAATGGGAATGGAAACACCTTTCGTTTCGTCACCTCCAAAGGCAAAGAGTTGACCAAAAGCCCTTACATCCAGCCATTTTTTACATGCGGCTTTTATGGTTTCATCGGGTTTCGTTTTTTTTGCGTTAAAGGCTTCCTTTCCTAATCCGAATTCGGCCGATTCGGCCCTTTCTTTCAGACTGCCCATTCCATCAATTTTACGGTCGTCAGATTGAACAAAAATAGGGTGGCCTTTTTCGGAGAGACGATCCCGGATTTTTCTTTTAATACAGACATCCGTCACTTCTCCAAATCCGTCATAGTTGATACGGGGGCGATTGCCGTTCAAAGGGTCACCGTTTGGGTTAGCATTTTTGACTGAAAAAATTACGGCAAAGTCAATTTTGTTTGAAAGACTCATGCGTTTTCTCCTTTATCA
Organism: Desulfobotulus pelophilus; assembly: GCF_026155325.1. Lineage (NCBI taxonomy): Bacteria > Pseudomonadati > Thermodesulfobacteriota > Desulfobacteria > Desulfobacterales > Desulfobacteraceae > Desulfobotulus > Desulfobotulus pelophilus. The sequence continues at coordinate 5,007 of NZ_JAPFPW010000014.1, forward strand.
TTTGATCTTTTAAATTCTCTCCGCTGACAATGGAAACCAAGCAGGTATTCTCCAGAAAGCCGGGTATCATTCATATAGTCTGATCTTTCGAAAAGGGCATGGACATCATCCAAGAGTTTGTTCATGTTGGTGAGAAAGCTAGGGCGAAGACTATGGAGTCTCTGCATGTAAGGCTGGAGAGATTTTTCTATGGTAAGCCAGGTTGAGCAGGGGTAGTCAGCAAAGCGCTGCATCAGCCGGTTTGCTGCTGTGGGGTGAGAATTGCCATTGGGGTTGGCTGCATATAAGGCGATGGCTTCAATATGATCCGCAATGGCGAGAAGTCGTCCGTAAAGGTAGTCTCTTGAGGTACATGTTACATCCAGAGCCATGGAATATTCCTTCCGTTTTTTAGGGTCGGGGTGTCGGATATGAAAACTGCGGTAAAGGGCACAGGCCACGCCCATGCATTTTTCCCATTCCCAGTGTTCCATTCCGATTCGGTTTGAAGTTCTGCTTATACAGCTTGTCATGAGATCAAGCGGTACCTGCTGACCATCCATGATGCAGGGAACAAGGCGCTCAATGGTTGCTTTTTTAAGCTTGTCGTCCAGCCTTTGCCCAAAGGCTGCTTCTGCGATGTTTTTGGGTGATGGAGCGGAAAGTGACCAAAACACTTCTTTCTTTTTATTTTTTGTATCATTCTTTTTTCGGGTAAGACGTTGCCACCAAACGGAATCCGTATGCCAGTTTTCCAGCCGCACTAAAAATTCGGAACCAAGCAGTTCCCGGTAATAGATGATACTCATGCGTCCAGGGGTGGCAGAGTCCAGTCCGATCATGACAATGTCTTCGGTTGGTGAGATTGTTTTAGCATAACCCTTAATGAAAGATTTCAGTTTTGAGGCAAAGCGTTGGCCTGCATCCCGTGTATGATCTGGCGATTGGGGAATTTCTTCTTCCGTGAATGGCGTGTCTTCATCCCAGAGCTCATGTGTTTCTGTTAAAGGCTGGGGGATGGTTTTTCCGGATACGGCCCAGCAGACAAAGGCTTGATCACCATTGCGGACACCCTGGCGAGAGATCAGCCATGCAAGGGAACTGTGGGTCTTTTGTGATATAACGCTTCCGACAGAGCATGCCTGCAGGTTCTCGGTAAAACGTCCACGATAGGTATAGCCGGTATTGTCATTTGCCGAGATAAGCTTGGCTTTGTCTCCTGAGTGGCGGAGTTTGGCTGGATGCTGGTTTGCAATAAGAGTTTTTTTACCTTCAACATGACAAAATCCTTCTCCTTGATTTTGATCTTGCAGATAGGATATCCAGGCATTTTGTAGAGATTTGTCTCCCCATGTATCACTTTCGGGATCTCCAGGGATGTGGATACTCCAGCATACCAGAGCATCCCCTTGATCCTGAACGGCTTTTCCTTTCACTTTTTTTTTGGTCAACATACGGAAAATGGGTGGAACAGCCCCTTCTTCCTCTGGCCAAGATGTTCGAAGAATATTTTGGTTGTCTGTAAAAAGGACTCCGCAGGAAATAAGATCCTGTACGAGCTGTTCTTTTTTTGCGTAGCGTAAAACAGCCTGTACTTTGTGATGTGTGTATGGGGAGTTTGCCCAGCCAGAAAGAAGTTTTAAATATGATTTAAAATAGCTTTTTTTGGTACCGCCATATTTTGCATAGTCTCCTCCGCAGTACTGGATTTTATCAATCAGGGGATGTGGAGCTTCTCCGCTTGTTCTACCTGCTGATTTTTCAGTGGCGGGTAGGGGGATGAGTAGCTTATCCAAGATGCTCGCGCGTTTGAAATTCCCATAGTTGTCAATTTCGATATGGATATGTGCCTGTTGTACGGTATGTCCGATGGGAAGAAGTCGGGCCTGTTCTGTCATCAGTTGTTCGTTGTTGCAGCAGGCTTCATATGTTTCATAGAGTTTTTGAATCCAGCTCATAAGCATGTCTCCTCAATCTCTACGTGTCGCAGGTTCTTGCCGAGTTCAAATTGCTTGGGTTCCATGGGCCGAATAAATTTTCGGATAGTACAGTCTTCAGGTTTCGGGAATTCGATAATGCCGTGTTTCATGACAGGGTACCAGAAACGGGTTTTTAAAGCGTTTTCTCCTGTTTCATCGGGGTAGTCAAAACCATGAAACATCAATCCAAAGCCTAGTTCATCCAAGCCGTCATAGTCACTTTTTCCTTCACCAAATTCACAGGGTTCCACATATCCCTGGCAGTCCCGCGTCCCAAGAAAGATGTCTTGCCTTCCTCCTTTCTCCAGCATTCGTTTTGCAATGGCGTAGTGTTTGCCATTAATGCGATCGGGTGCCAGTTCTGTTCGGTATTCATTCCATACAAAGTAGGCTTCAACCTGATACTCGACGTTGGCAAGAAATGTGTAGATTGCAAGACTGTTGCCTCCACTAAAGGAGATCGGTTTCATTCCTTTGGTCTGGGTGCGGATAGGGTTCATGATCCGTACTTTTTTAATTTTCCATATGAGGGTTGGTTTTGAGTATATGGATTTGACCACGCCTTTCAGTGCATCATAGGTTGGCACATGATAAGAACATTTTTCTCCCCCGATCCGTGACGTTGGATCTGTAAACAGGGCGTATCGCCCGCTTACTTTAAAGCTGATACTGTTTTTTATGATTCCATTTTTCAAGGAAACCTCCTCGTATTAAGCCGTAGAATCTATTTTACACCCAAATTTATATTTTTTTTACTTCATTACATATGAATACTTTTGTTTGGTTCAAGATGTCAATGGCATTTTTTTGAAAAGTGGTGGGGCGATTTTTTCTGTTTACCATTTTACATCGTTTCATATATTTCAATCCACGCCCCACCGATGGCTATATTAACGTTATTTGTGTGAAAAATCAATTTTTTGCAACAGGCAAACTATATGATCCTTTCTTCCATTAGGGCTACGATTTCTTCGGAAAGCCCGTAGTCGGGACTGTAGAAACGTTCATCCAGAACATAGATCCCGAGTTCTGGGATGGGGTGGATGGCTTTTTCATTTTCTAATTTTTTAACCATGTAGGGAAAAATGTTGACGGTATATTTTTGGGCTTTCCGGAGTATTCCTTTCTGGGTTTTTGGGTGAAAGGCCGCATAAAGTTCTCCAATGATAATTTTTGCTTCTTCATTATAGGGAACAATGATTCCATGGGTTGGTGCGTCAATGGGCTTAAAGGCTTTGGCAGCCGTAGCAAAGGATTGGCGCAGCATTGCTGGACAGATCATGTTTCCAGGATTCAGAGGATTGCATGAAAGCAGGTTGAGAATGGTTTCATCAAGGGCATGAATTTTTCCAGGGATGGGATAGGTCATTTCAGATTTACGATTATGGAAGCTGTATTGGAAATAGCGTTCGATGACAAGGGGATTAGAGAGGTCATTGTTAAACTCTTGTGGCTTTTCCCTGTACTCATCAAGAATCCTCAGGGATATTTCTTTTCCAATTTTGATGTCAGGCAGCATCCCGATGGGTTCCTTATCGGGATTGATAATGAGAACATGGCCTATGTCCTTTTCCATATGCCGATTGCAGCGACCCGCTGCCTGGAGGATGGAATCCATTCCAGCGACAAAGCGAATGACAGAGCCAAAGCTGATATCAACGCCTGCTTCAATAAGCTGGGTGCTGATGCAGAGAATAGGCTTGGTATTTTTATCCGGCTGCTTCGGGTCTGGCAGACGGTTTCTGATTTGATTTAGAATTTCCATACGATGTACCGGACACATATCTGTACTGAGGTGAAAGACAGGTTCCGTATCTTCAAGCATACTGGAACAGACTTGGAAGAGTTTTCTTGCCCAGCTTTTTGTGTTCACGATAACAAGACAGTGTTCTTTTGTTTTGAAGGTTTCCAAGACCTTGGCGGCTACATCATCCAGACTCCACCCTGATGGTTTATACAGATTTAGAATTTCAACCCTTTTCAATTGATGGAAGAGGGTGAGGATATCAGGAATAATCTCATTGGATTGAGACAGTTGCAATGCCCCATATTCCGGCGCAACTTTGCCGATGAGGGGTTGGGTGGCTGTACAGAGAACGGCAGAGGTTTGGCAATGATTGGTCAGATAGTTCAGGGCATTGCAGAAGAGGTGGATGCATTTGATGGGAAGTGTTTGGATCTCATCAAAAATAATGATGCTTTTTGCCATTCTATGCATCCGTCTTGCACTGCTGGTTCGGTTTCCAAAAAGGGCTTCTAGGAATTGGACTGTTGTGGTGAAGATGACTGGGGCATCCCAATTTTCACCAAGCAGGCGGTTTCTGTCGAAGCGTTTTTGTTCTTCTTCACTTTCTTCTTTGGGATCAAGGTTTGAATGATGCTCCAGAACAATGCTGCCCGGAATTGAATCTGCTTCAAGGATTTTTCTGGCTTCCTGGGCGTTCTGATCAATGATTGATGTGTAGGGAATAACGTAGATGATTCGTTCGAGCTTATGTTTTTCTGCGTGCTGGAGAGCGAATCGCAGGGTGGCAAGGGTTTTACCCCCACCTGTCGGGACGGTCAGGGTGAAGATTCCTTTTTCATCTTGAGCGCGTTCTCGGCAGCAGTCTGATATTTGTTTTCGAATTTTGTCGATGGGGGACTGGTCAGAAAAGCATGCTAAATGATTTTCAAGGTGTTTGATCAGAACAGGCCAGTCTGGCGTTACTTCTTCTTGAACCAGTCCTGAATCCTTTCCAATGGAAGCTGCATCCGTACGGTCTGCATCAATGAGGCAGCTGTAGAGAAAACGGGTAGCAAGACCAAACTGGAAGGCTGTGATGGGATTTTTTGCAGCACAAACTCGGGAACATTTGGCGCATGCGGCAGAAACTTCTGAATCGCAGGTGTTTTTTTTGCGTATTTGGCCAAAATGATTTTTGATTTCTTCAATGGCTTCGTTCAGAAGTATTGAGGCTTTTGTGAGAATATCATTGGGAATAACGGAAAGGATTTCATCAAGGGTGCTTTCTTTTTTCATACGTTTTGTAAAGGTGTCTGTTTCACCATCCTCAGAGAGACAGTCAAGGAGGGATGAATGGTGGGAGCTGATGGCAAGGGCAAGAATTTGGCCACATAAATACCGGATGTGGGTGGTGTTTTGGATTTTTTCCCAGATCCATTGGGCTCCGGGGGTTGAGTGGTCGCCCCCCTTTGTTTCTAGCCCCTCAAGATAGTTTTGAAATTTTTCAGAATATTTTCCCATGTCATGGAGAAGACCTACCAAGCATCCTGCTGATGAAAGCCCAATTTTTGACGTAAAGCCGGAAGTTTGATCGCTGACAGCAAGAAGGTGTTGACTGAGCGTTTGCCAGTCTTCCTTTGTTGGATTTTCCGTTGTACGGGCATAAAATTGGCGCATGCATGCTCCTTTGCAGATCATTATTTTTGTGAAAAAGGTTTGTGAAAACTTAAGAAGTGCGCGTAACAGTAAAATACATACCACACCCACCGCACCATATAGTGGTGCACCCCCCAAAAAATTTACCTTTTTTACACCTCATAATTCCCCAGACTTTTTTTCAACGCCTCCACCACCTCCATCTTCAGGCTTTCCGGGCTTTCTACTTTTACCCCCGGTCCGTGGCGCAGAATCTCCCGCACAAGCTCCGTGGAGCTGTTGTAAGGCAGAGATAAAAGCAGGGTGTCGCCGTCCCAGCGGGTCATCTGATTTTTATGCCACTTTTCATCCTTCACCCAGCGGGCGTTGGGCTGGTAAAAGCGCAGAAAGGCCGTGTTCTCCGCTTTACCAGCAAAAATGCCAAATCCGCTTTCCGTGTGGTCCTTTACTTTTTTCGGGTCAAGAATATCGGCAGGAATATCCGGCATGCCCAGAATGGAGATGCGGTCCATGGACAGGGTGCGCAGCTCCTTTCGCAGCTCGCAGAAGGCCACCAGATACCAGTTGATCTGGTATTGAATGAGTTTCTGGGGGTGAATGCGCCGGTTTTCCACCTTGTTGTCGCTTCGGGAGTGGTAGCGGATATCCAGCACCCGCTCTTGAAGAAGGGCGCGGCATACGGCGGCAAACACGGGTCTTTCAAGCTGGCGTTGATAAATGGGCATTACCTGTACGCAGCGCGCGATGAGGCCGGGATCATGGCCAAGCTTCTGCAGGGCTTTATCCAGTTTTTCCCGGACAGGAACCAGAAATGGTGCCATGGCAGCCTTTTCTTCCGTATCCGTCACTTCCTGAAGAAGCCTCAGGGCATAGAGTTCCGTCTGGCTGAGCCAGAATCCGGGCAGCTCAAAGGTTCCGGTATCCGTGTTATAAAGGTAGCCGTGCTTTTGTTTATTGTAGACGATGGGGGCGTCGAAATAATCTCTCATGTACTGAATATCCCGTTTAATACTGGAGCGGGATTTTTCCATTTCTTCTTCCATGCGGGAAAGGGAGATGCAGTTGCCTGTCTGGAGAAGGGCGTCAATGCGGTAAATACGTTCTAGCTGGTTCATGGCAAAACTCCGTACAAGGTCAGTGATAAGGTTGGGCATGTTTTGGCAAAGAGTCCCTTGGCAATATCACAAAAAGACCGTATAGCAAGAAGAAACACTCTTTTCCTGAGATAAGTCCGGAAAAGATGAAACGAGCATGCTTCCGGCAGACCTGCGGTCCGGGAAGCTTCCGGGAGTGCACACACAAAAAGTGAAAGAAGGTTTCTTGGTATGGATGAAACAGCGGAAAATATAATTGATACTCCTTACTGGTTGCCCGTGTGGCTGGGCGGTATCTGGGATTTTCTGGCCAGTTATCCCTTTGTGCTGGGCATTGTCATTCTTGCCGTTGGTTTTTTTGTGGCCTTTCTGGTTCGTCGTTTTATTTTGTTCTGGGGCTTGAAACTTACGGAAAAAGCCAATGCGGATCTTATGGGTCAACTGGTTCGTATGGGAGCCGGTGTTGCGGCGGCTATCATTGTTTATCTCAGTCTGGTCACAGCCCTGCACACACTGCCGCTGCATGAATTCGCCATTACACTCTCTATTCGCATACTGATTAGTTTGTTGATACTGAAGCTGATAAGGACAGGTCTCAGGGCCAGTCATCTTTTTCTGGAAATGCTGGGCAGGGTGAAGGACCGCTTTGCCATTGTGGAAGAGCGTACTCTGCCTCTTTTTGATCTGATCATGACGGTGATCGTCATTGCCATCGGCAGCTATGCCCTCCTGCAGGTATGGAACATCGATGCCACGGCCTGGCTGGCTTCTGCCGGGGTTATTGGTATTGCCGTGGGTTTTGCCGCAAGAGATACGCTGGCGAACCTCTTTGCCGGTTTTTTTATTATAGCGGATGCTCCCTATAAGCTGGGAGACTACGTGGTGCTGGACGGAAAGGAGAGGGGAGAGGTTACCAAGGTGGGAATTCGTTCCACAAGGCTTCTTACCCGTGATGATGTGGAAGTAATTATCCCCAACTCCGTAATGGCCAATACTAAAATTGTGAATGAATCCGGTGGACGCTGGCTGAAATACCGCATCCGTATCAAAGTGGGTGTGGCTTATGGTTCCGATGTAAATCATGTGGTGGATGTACTGGAAGCCGTGGCACGCAAACACCCCACCGTCTGCCGTGACCCTGAAGCACGGGTGAGAATGCGGGGTTTTGGAGATTCCAGCCTGGATTTTGAACTGCTCTGCTGGATAGAAAAACCGGAGCAGCGCGGTCTTGTTTCCCATGAGTTGTTTATGGCCGTATACAAAGCCCTTGGCAGCAACGGGATTGAAATCCCTTTCCCACAGAGGGATCTGTGGGTACGGGGAATGCCGGAAAAGCCTTCCTGTCCTACAAAAGAGGCAGAGTAGCTACGTCGGCAATGTTTGATTCTTGCTGAAAAAGCCATGACAAACATGGGCCTGTGTAGCTCCCAAAAAAAGTCCATGCCTTCCCAGGGGGAGGCATGGACTTTTTGGGGGCCGGATCAGGGAAAAGCAAAATTCAGTTCTGCCGAACCGGCAAAAGGGGAGCTGCCCGTATATCATCGGGTCTTGCAGGCTGCCAGCGGAGCCCACCCTGAAATCCATAACACCGGTATATGTACAAATCCCGAACCTTTTCGCCTCGCCTTGTAACGGTGAACGGAACAGGAGCTTCCACCCTTTCAAAAACCTGAAGGAGCCGTTGCTGCATATCCGGGTTTCTGGAGACACCAATGGCATCGTTTGTCAGCAGATCTTCATCCTTCCACCAGTAGTCATATACATTGGGGCGATTCCATCGGTTGATGGAAACGGTGCGGGGCTGTCCGGGTATGTAGAAAGCCAGTTCGCTGGCAATCTGGTAGCGCATGCCGAAGAAGAAGGTGGACTGAGGGTCTGGCATGTCATTTGCCATGGCAGCTACGGTTTTGCCGAGCTGATCCCAGCTGCGGGATTCGATGGCTGCCCGGTCTTTATGGGGTGGCATGGGCAGAATGGGGTAGAGCACATGAACGAGCAGAAGGCCTGTGAGAAGTAAGCCGGAACCGATGGCCCAGGGCCAGAGTTTGCGGCATCGGCGGTAGAATTTTGCCGCCGGAACCGCTGCGGATGGTCCAAAAAAAGCGGCGGCCAGCACGGATGCGCCCAGGTAACCCGCCGCTGGCCAGTTACCGTATATGCGGGTGTGCAGACTGAGCAGGGCGAAAAAAAGGACCATGGGCAGGGACGTCGCCACCAGGTACTGCCGTATCCATGGTTCGCCGGGGGCATCTTTCCGGAACGCTGCCACCCATGCGGCCACCACCAGAATAAAGATGACAGGGGTAATCAGGCCCAGTTCGGAACCAATATACTCGAAGAAATACTTGAGCGTGAAGGCAGATCCGCTTCCGGCACCGCCCAGATGGGCCACATGGCGGAGGGAGTTCCAGTTGTGGGATGCATTCCAGTAGATAACGGGCAGAAACATGGCGCTTCCCATGATAACGGCTGTCCAGGGACGGATACCTGCAAGGCGGTAGCGGTGTGCCTTTGAGAAAAGGCCGTATCCTAGGGCAAACAAACCGAAAAGCACCATGGTGAACTTGGCAAGAAGGCCGAAGCCGAACCAGAACCCTCCCCACAACCACTGGGACCAGCTGTTTTCTTCATAAGCCCTGGCCACATGGTAAGTGGCACCAGCCCATGCCGCTGCCTGAATTCCGTCGGATGTGGCCAGAATTCCCCCCACCTGAAAAAGGAGTACGGACTGGGTGAGTATGGCCGTTGCCAGTGCGGCCCGATCACCAAACCAGCGCCTTGCCACAAGCACCATGTACAGACCGGCAAGGGCCATGCCGAGAATGGATGGCATGCGGACAGCCCGTTCCGTATGGCCCATGATTTCACAGAAGAACCGGATCAGCCATCCGATCATGGGAGCCTGATCGTGATAACCCCAGTCCAGATGTCTGCCCCATTGCCAGTAATTGGTTTCATCGGGAACCAGAAGAAAGGTTCCGGCATGGAAAAAACGCATCAGGGTGAACAGGGCAAGAATCCAGAGGGCCAGAGTAAAGGGTCGCATACGTGTCAGAGCCATGGGCGTTCTCACGGGATGGGATCGGGTTTGGGTAATGAGGCCGGTGCGGGCAGGAATATGACAAGCCCGTCAGCCGGAAGTCTGGGCGGCCTGAGCAGAAGCCTGAGTGCAGGCCTTCTGTTTTTTTCCGGCAAGCAGGGTCCGGCAGCCAGAAAACCATGCACATAAAAAAGCCGGGGGATCCCACAGGAACCCCCGGCCCGTATGGCAGGTTTTCAGGATTCCGGTCCGTTGATGGCATCCCGGAGTTTCCCGGAACACTTGAAGGTTACAACCCTGCGTGGCCGGAGAATGAGATCATTGCCCGTGGCGGGATTGCGTCCCCTGCGGGCATTTTTATCCTTGACGCAGAATTTACCGAAGCCGGAAATCAGTACGTCATCTCCTTCTGCCAGCTGGTCTTTCATGATCATCAGCAGTGTTTCAACAATATCCACAGATTTTTTCTTGTTGAAGCCGGTACTGCTGATTTTTTCCACGATGTCGTTTTTGGTCAGCGCCATTCCTACTCCTGAAATCCTTTGCGTGTTTTTCCCCATGTGGTGGTCTGTTTCAGAGGGGGTAATTTTGCTGGTGATAAATACGGTCAAAGTAGTATCCGTAGTATTCCTCATCAGGGTCTTTGGCTTCCTCTGTAGCTGGGTTGCGTGAGGAAAGCCAGAGAGTTTTTGCATACAGGTACAGTTCTTTTGTCAGCAGGCTCGGGTCACTCACAACCTCCCGGTTGTTCATGACAAAACTACCGGCACCCTCAACGGCTGCTCTGAGGCAGCGTATGCACTCGCTGTCATCACAGCCCTGATCCCGGGCAGTGCGATAAAGGGTATCAATGATTTTCTTGGCCACGCCTTCGATACCGTCGATGCAGTTCATTTTGTATCCTCCGCACACATTGCCGGCTTCAGGCAGAAATGTTCTGCAGGAAAAATTTACATATACGGCAGTTATATGCAAGTCAAGGCAACATCTTTATTTCTGAAACGAATTTTTTTCCGGGAGCCGGAAACTGCCCATTGTTTTTTGGGGTTGTCCTCTCCGGGGATTCGTTTATGATGAGCCCGTTTTCAGAGGCTTCCACCGGCCTGCCCTTTTTCTGGATAAGGGGGGATGCCATGTGGAGCTGGATGATCAGGCTCTCTGCTGGAAAAGGCTAACCATAAAAAAGGGATTTTCCGGCTAGCGAAAAATCCCGTTTCTTTCAGATGGAGCCGACGAGCAGAGTCGAACTGCTGACTTGCTGATTACGAATCAGCTACTCTACCAACTGAGTTACGCCGGCAACAAACGCACAAATTCATACAGGTACCATGAAGCAAAATCAAGAAAAAAAAACAGACAGTGGTCTTCAGGCATTTTTACAGAAAAGCGGGCAGCCCCTTACCTGCACAGGTGTGCCCGTTTCAGCCCGTGCGTTTGTGATTGCTGCGCTGACCGCAGCGGAAAAGCAACCTGTGCTGGTTGTGGTGCCCGGTCAGAAGGAAGCGGAAGAGCTTCTGGAGCGACTGCGCTTTTTTAGGGACGGCCCCGATCCCTGTGCGGCCATTTTTCCAGGATATAATGTGTTGCCCTTCCAGGCCATGGCCTGCCATGTGGAAACCATTGCCACTCGCATGCGCCTGCTGTACGGCTGCCTTTCCGGTGCCATTCCTCCCATTCTCATTGTTCCTTCAGAAACTCTGGTTCAGCGGGTTATTCCGGCTGAAAAGCTGGAAGCCTTTACGCGAACCCTTTCCGCCGGAGAAACCCTGGACAGGGATGAACTGGTATCCACCATGGTAGCCGCCGGATATCAGCGCAGTACCCTTGTGGAGGAGCCCGGTGATTTTGCCCTGCGCGGGGGCATTCTGGATTTTTATTCTCCCGCCCATCCGGATCCCGTACGTATTGAATTTTATGGGGATCAGGTGGAGTCCATCCGGTTTTTTTCCGCAGCAAGCCAGAGAAAGGCCGGAGATACGGACGAAGCCGTTATGCTGCCCGCCCGGGAGATGCTGCTTGCCCCTGCATCCGTGGAAAAACTCCTTGGCAGGGTGCGTCAGGAGGCGGCGGAAGCAGGGCTCCGTGTGACCAAGGTACGGGAGATTGTTGAGCGCATACGGGAAGAGGGTATTCACCCGGCCATAGAGGGGCAGCTGTCTCTTGTGTATGATAAGCTGGATATATTTCTGGATTATGTACCTAAAAACTCTCTTGTGTTTGTGGATGATCCGGAACGCTGCTCTCTGCTTGTGGACCGGCAGGAACAGCGCGTGAGAATGGCCCGGAAAGAGGCCATGGCTGCTGAGCGGCTGGCCGTGGCCGAGGCAGATCTTTATATGTCATGGCAGGAGTTGTACAGTCGGCTTACTCAAAAAAACTGTACACTTTTCAGTGATATGCCCTCCCTGCTGGGCTCCGGTGACAGTATGGACTGCAAAATCGGAGAAAATACGGTGATCCGGGGTGAGATGGCCGGTCGGCAGGGAGGCATGCAGCCTTTGCTGCCCCTTGTTAACTGGCTGCAGAACCGGGTGCGGGAAGGTTGTCGAACGGGTATTGTCTGTGCCACTCCCTCCCAGGTGAGCCGGGTAAGGGATCTTTTGAGTGCCTATGAGGTTTCCGTCGGTATTGCCGGTTCCTTTGCCGAAATCTACCGTGCCAGACGTCCGGGTGTATGGCTCTGCGAAGGACGGATCCGTTCGGGTTTTGTATGGCTGGATGAAGGACTGGCCCTTGTCAGTGAAGATGAAATATTCGGTGCCAAACGTCGTCGCAGAAAGGTACAGAAAAGTTCGGCCAAAGACCGCTTCCTGAATCTCGGAGAACTGAGGGAGGGGGACATCGTGGTCCATACGGAACATGGACTGGGACGTTTTGAGGGACTTGAAAAACTCCGGTTGAACGGAGTGCTGAGTGATTTCATTCTTTTAACGTATAAAGATGGCGACCGTCTTTACCTGCCCGTAGACCGCATGGGTATTCTGCATAAGTATGTGGGCGTGGACGGCATAGAGCCCGTGCTGGATAAGATGGGCGGCAAGGCATGGGATAAGGCCCGTGAAAAGGCCAAAGCCTCTGTGGAAAAAATGGCTGGTGAACTCCTGGCCCTGTATGCTGCCCGTAAGGTGCATACGCGTAAGGTCTTTTCCGCGCCGGACAGCCGCCTGCAGGATTTTGAGGCCGCCTTCCCCTATGAGGAAACCCCGGATCAGCTCAAGGTTATCGGTGAAGTGCTGGAAGACATGGGCAGCCCTGCACCCATGGATCGTCTTGTCTGCGGAGATGTGGGCTATGGTAAGACAGAGGTGGCTCTGCGGGCGGCATTCCGGGCTGTGATGGATGGCCGGCAGGTGGCGGTTCTGGTGCCTACCACCATACTGGCGGAGCAGCACTACCGGACCTTTGCCCAGCGGTTTGAGCATTACGCCGTGCGTCTTGCGGCACTGGACAGGTTCCGCAGCACAAAGGAACAGCGGCAGATTCTCAATGAAATGGCCGATGGCCGTCTTGATATTATCATTGGCACCCACAGGCTCCTGCAGAAGGATGTGCATTTCAAGGATCTGGGCCTTGTCATTATTGACGAAGAGCAGCGTTTTGGTGTCCGCCATAAGGAAATTCTGAAAAAAATGAGAGAAACGGTGGATGTACTGGCACTGACAGCCACTCCCATCCCCCGTACCCTCCATATGTCACTGATGGGTATGCGGGATATCAGTGTGATTGCCACGCCGCCGGAAGAACGACAGGCCATTATTTCCTACATATCTGAGTATGACGAGAGTGTGATCCGGGAGTCCGTGAACCGGGAAATGGAGAGGGAAGGCCAGATCTTTTTTGTTCACAATAATATTCACAGCATCGAGGGGCAGGCGGCCCGGCTGCGGGAGCTGCTTCCTGGTGTTCGTATCGGGGTTGCCCATGGCAGGATGAAGGAAGATGATCTTGAGAATCAGATGCTGGCCTTTATCCGGAAAGAGACGGATCTTCTGGTCTGTACCACCATCATCGAGTCCGGTCTGGATATACCATCCGCCAATACCATGATTGTCAACCGGGCAGACCGTTTCGGGCTTTCTCAGCTCTATCAGCTCAGGGGCCGTATCGGCAGGGGAGATGTGCAGGCCTATGCCTACCTCTTTGTTCCCGAGGAAAACCGGCTTTCCAGAGATGCCATGCGCAGGCTCAAGGTACTGATGGAGCATTCAGACCTTGGCTCCGGTTTTCAGGTGGCCATGAGCGATCTTCAGATCCGGGGCGGTGGTGCGGCACTGGGGGCCAGTCAGTCCGGCCATATTGCGGCCGTGGGGTATGACATGTTTTTGCAACTCATGGAAAATGCGGTTTCTGAGTTGAGAGGTGAGCCGGTACTGGACCCTCTGGAACCGGAGATTACCCTTTCCATGAATGCCTACATTCCGGAATCCTATGTTCCGGATATTGATCAGCGCATTGCTATTTACCGAAAGCTCTCACGTATGGTATCCATTGGAGAAATTAAAACCTTCCGGGAAGAGCTGGCGGACCGTTACGGTTCTCTGCCCTCCGAGGCCGGCAATATTCTTTTAAAAATTATGCTGAAGGTCCTTTGTGTGAAGGCCGGGGTTCGGCGTCTGGACCTGAATGAGCGTCAGCTTCTGATGACCTTTTCGGAAATCCATCAGAAAAGACCCATGGCCATAGGGGAGGTGATGGAGGTGGCAAATCAGGAAATGGTATTTCTTGCCGACGGCAGTCTGAGGGTCGTATTACTCAAGGATCGCCGGTTGCCTCCCATGGTGCAGGCCAGAAACATCTTGAAAGAAATTGTGGCCCGTGTTAACGGCTGAAGGGTTGTCTACTGCTTTTTTTCCGAACAGGGAAAATTCCTTGATCCCACCAGAGAGGACCATGAAGCCTTTTTACGGAACGACTGTCCTTGCCCGTCTTTGTTGTATCTTTTGGTTGTCCCTTATGCTTGTATCCGGCTGTACTCCGGCACAGTTGCATGATTCGGACTGGATTCTGGCCACAGCGAATTCGAGGATTACCCTTGTGGAATACCGGGATGCCTATGAAATGGCAAAGGCTGCCTACTCCCATAATATTCTGCAGGAACAGCGGATTCAGAGGGCTCTTCACTATCGGGTTCTCAAAGATCTGGCGGAAAGCCTTGTGCTGGAGGCAGGGGCACGACAGGAGGGAATTGTCATTGATGAGGCTCGGTTAAAAGCAGCGGTGGAAGAGATGCGGATGACATTTCCGGAAGATGAGCTTGAACGTATGCTTTCGGAAAGCGCCATTTCGGAAAGGGCCTGGGAGGAAGGGCTGCGCCGGAGGCTTCTTACGGAGAAGCTGGTGGAAAAGATTCTGGACCGTGAGCTGGAGGTGACGCCGGAGGCCCTGAGGCCTTTCTTTCTGGAATACAGCAAAACCCTTGGTCAGAAGCCAGAAGAAGTGGTTATGACGGAAGAGGTTACAGAAGAATTGATTGCCCGTTTCCGCAGACAGGAAGCGGAACCGGTATATAGGAAATGGCTGCAGGGTGTGAAGGAGCAGGTGGAGGTTCAGGTTCATACCGAACTTCTTTACCGGGTTTTTCCGGAAACCCGGCCCCTGCTGGCCGAGCTGGGTGAGGAGGAGGGGGATGTCAGTCTGCCCGTGAATCCGGCCCCTGACGTGGATCTGCATGAGGAAGCAGGTTTGTAATATGACAAAGTTTTTGGGAACGCTGGTTGTTTGGATCTGTTTCGGCTTGTTTGCTTTTCCTGTATCGGCCCAGATTATTGTGGACCGGATTATTGCCCTTGTGGATGACCGCATTATCACCAAGGTGGCATTTGAAGAGACCTTTGCTCCCATACGGGAACGTATTGAAGCTGCCGGTTACGGGCCTGAGGAAACACAGGCGCTGATTGATCGCTATCGGGAAGATGTGATGAATCAGATGATTGATCAGACCATTACTGATATTGCGGTGGAAGAGGCTGGGATAGAAATCTCAGATCAGGAAGTGAATCAGGCCCTTGAAGATTTTCGCATGAATCACAATCTCTCGCCTGAGGAATTTGAGAAAGCCCTTTTGTCAGAAGGTCTCACCCTGGAGGTGTACCGGAACCAGATGCGGGAGCAGATGCTGCGTTCCAGACTGGTGAATTACATGGTGCGGTCCCGCATTGTCATCACGCGTGAGCAGATAGAGGCTTTTTACCGTGAGAATGCGGAACGTTTCGGAGGTGGGAAACGCTATCGTCTGGCCCATATTCTGATTCCTTTTCCAAGAAACATGGCACCGGAAACGGAGGCACGGCTTCGGGAAAAAACACAGACACTGGTCGGGTACCTTGAATCTGGCAGGAGCTTTTCGGAGCTGGCTGCTCAGGAAAGCCAATCCACCATTGCCGGGCCTGATGGTGAGCTGGGCTGGTTTGAGGCGGAGACCCTGTCTCCCCGCATACGGGATGCTGTAGCGGGACTTCAGCGGGGGGATTTTTCCGGTCCCGTGCGTACCCCTCAGGGTTTTCAGATTTTTAAGCTTCTTGAAACCGGCTTTCAGAATCCAAAACCCCTTTCCGAAGTGGAAGATGAAATAGCCGATGAATTGTATGATGTGGAGGTAAACCGCCGATTCCAGATCTGGGTTACGGAGTTGCGTGAAAAAGTTCATGTGCGTATGCTGGATTGATAACACCTTTTTTGCGGGGATACAGCGGTATGGGGGAAGAATCCCGGACTACAGAGGAAGGGTTTGGTCTGTATCTGCAGAATGGCCGTATCATGCAGGGTATTCTGCTGCAGGATCTGGCGGAACGGCTCTTCGTGAGCCGGGAAACGCTGCAGCGCCTGGAAGATGAGGACCACGGGGGGCTTCCGGTTCCTGTTTTTGTCCGGGGATTTGTGCGGCACTACGCACAGGAAGTGAACCTGGATCCGGATTATGCGGCGGAACTGTACAAGAAGGCCAGAAAAAAATGGGATGCCAGGGAAGAAGATGCCCGCAGAAAGATTTTGTTCAGAAAGCGTCTGGTCCGATGGTTGAAGGGATGCGCTGTTTTGTTGATTCTGATAGCAGCGTTGAGCTTTGGGGGAGTATGGCTGGCGGGTTTTATGGGTGATGTGGAGGCCAGAAAAGAAGCGGCTCTGATGGCCGTTGCCCGCAGCACTCCAGACTACGATCAGCCCCGCAAACCGGTGCAGAGCGGATATAAGCTGGAGCTGCTGGCCGTGGAGTCTACGTGGGTAAAAATTATTGTGGATGAGGAACCTTCCCGTTCTTTTTCCGTGGAACCCGGAGATGTCCTTGAATTTCATGCGGAAAAAACGTATAATGTTTTAATTGGAAGTGCCACAGGGGTACGGCTGCGCCTGAACGGAAAAGCCCTGCCCCTTTCCGGCTCAGGTGGACAGGCGGTGAATCTGCACCTTCCCTGACAGTCTGTTCTGCAACCTGATTTTTCCGACCCGCCGATATCCGGCTGCATCCTACCCCAAGGGCAGTTGCGGCATCGAACGGGTCGTTTTGCGTTCTGGCGAGAGACCGGGGGTTACCGTATGTTTCATGACCGTCATACCATTCTTGTGGAAAGCATCAAGCGGCTTCTGCGCCGCAATGCCGTCCCGCATCTTAAAAAAATAGTTCGAAAAACCCACGCAGCCGATCTCGCCTACGCTTTTCGGTACATAGGACTTGCCGATCAAAAGCGGCTTTTTTCCATGATGAACGATGTGGAACAGCAGGGTCTGCTGCTTTCCGAGCTGGAAGACAGTATTTTTCTGGAGTTTATTCGGGAAATGCCGGTGGATGACATCGTCCATATCCTTGATGAAATGCCCAATGATGACGTTGCCGACCTTATCGGTCTGATGCCACCGGAAACCGCCACGGCTGTTCTGGAGAAAATGGAAAAGGAAGGCTCCGAAGAGGTGGAGGGGCTTTTGCGCTACAGTGATGATACCGCGGGCGGTATCATGACACCTGATTTTGTAGCCCTTTCCCAGGATGCCACGGCCAGGGAGGCCATTGAGTCTCTGCAGAAGGAACACAGGGATGTGGAGATGCCTTTTTATCTCTATGTTGTGGATGATCTGAAGCGGCTTGTGGGGGTTATTTCCCTTCGTCAGCTAGTGGTGGTACGGCCGGAAACACGGTTGAAGGATATCATGAATCCGGATCTTGTTTCCGTACAGACTTCCATGGATCAGGAAGAAGTGGCTAAAATTGTTGCCCGTTATGATATTTTGGCCGTTCCCGTTGTGGATGAAACAGGGGTGCTGGAAGGGATTGTTACCGTTGATGACGTAATTGATATTTTCCGTATGGAAGCAACGGAAGATATTCTGAAAATGGCAGGTGTTGGAGAGATTTTCGTGGAAACCCAGACGATTCTGGGCGGAATCCGTATCCGGCTTCCCTGGCTTTTTGCCTCCTGCCTTGGGGGGATTCTGGCTTTTTATGTTATTTCCGGCTTTGAGGAAACCCTTGTCAAATACGCCTATCTTGCCGCATTTATGCCCGTTATTGCAGGTATGGGGGGGAATGTGGGCACACAGTCTTCCACCATTGTGGTTCGGGGGCTTGCCACGGGCAGGCTTTCTCTGGGGGATTTCTGGCGGGTGATCGGCAAGGAATTTCTGGTGGGACTGGTCCTGGGTGCGGTTTACGGTCTTCTCATCGGCCTTGTGGCGGAGCTGCAGTACAGTATTTTTATGTTGAATATTGTTGTCGCACTAGCCATGGTTTCGTCCATGACCATAGCGGCATTCATGGGTGCCCTTGTACCTCTGGGGCTGGCCCGAATGAAAATAGACCCTGCGGTGGCAACCGGTCCCTTTGTGACTACCAGCACGGACGTGATTACGGCTTTTCTGTATTTTACCATTGCCACTAAGCTGCTGAATATGTGATTCCATGGAGTGCGGTTCTATGAATCCTGATGCGTCTTCCATTGTGATGCGCCGTGTGGAATATGGTGATTATGATGTTATTTTGACCCTCTTTTCCCGTTCAAAGGGAAAGTTCTCTGCCATTGCCAAAAATGCCCGTAAAAGCAGACGTCGCTTTTCAGGCAGGCTGGAGCTGTTTTCCGTTCTGCATCCGGACTGCAGCCAGCCGAAATCCGGTGGAATGCCCGTTCTGCAGGAAGTGCGTCTTCTGGAACCCTTTGAAAATCTGCGTTCGGATTTCATACGTATGGGATATGCGGCTTACTGGTCTGAAATACTCTGTCTCTGGCTGGAGGAACATGCCCCGCAGGAAGATGTTTATGATCTTTTTTTTCATAGACTGAAGGCCCTGCACCATGGGGTGGAAAATCCTGAAATAGCCAGCCTTCTCTTTCAGCTTCGTTTTCTGGGTCTTGCCGGGCTCTCTCCCGGGATGGATAACTGCGGAGGATGTGGGGCCCGTCTGGAAGGTGTTCGTGCCGGTCGTATCCGTTTTGACTATGGCAGGGGGCGTATTCTTTGTGGTACCTGTTCTCCTGTGGCGAAAGTCTGTGCCATGGCTCCGGGAACGGTGAAAACCCTCTGCTGGCTGCAGGAAAGGGTAAGCGAGGGGCCAGGGCGTGTTCAGTTTTCCAGGGAAGCCGCCAGAGAAGGCCTTTTGTTTCTGGAGTCCTTTGTGTCCTTTCATATGGGAAGAGATTTTCGTTCCTTGCGTTACCTGCGCAGTGTGCGCGGGCCTCAGGGTTTCTCTCTGGAAACGGCGGCTGCGGATATCACTGCATATCGTGCCAAGGCCTGAAGCGGTTTCGGGTACAGGAAAACATCTGTCTGAAAAGGGGATTTGTTTGGAGATGCTTTGTCCGGAAAAGGAAATGGTGGGCTCTGCGCCCTGTCGGGTAGATTTTGGTGGAACCCTGGATCTGCCCCTTTTTTATCAGTCTCTGGGGCCGGAACTTGCGTGTACGGTGAACATGGCACTGAATCTCCGTACGGAGGTCCGTATCCGGCCCCATGAGAAAGGCAGGGTGCGTGTGGTTTCCAGAGGGTTTGAACCGGCGGAGTTTGCCTGCGGTGAAGCACCTTATAACCATCCCCTGGGTCTGGTGTTTGCCATTCTGGATGCATTTGGTGCCGGGAATATCCATGTGGAAATTACATCCGCTTCTCCGCCGAGAAGTGCTCTGGGCGGCTCTTCTGTGATGGCGGTGGCACTGGTTGCCCTGCTCATGAGACTGGAGAATAAGAATGCTTCGGTGAACGTGGAGGATGTGGTGCTCAGGGCAAGGGCCATTGAGTCGGCCGTGGCCGGTGTACCCTGCGGCATGCAGGACCAGCTGGCGGCCGCTTATGGAGGTGTCCATTTATGGCAATGGGAAAGGGAGGGGCTTATTCGTCCATGGCGGCAGACCTCTCTTCTGAATCCGTCGGATTACCATGGTCTTGCGTCTTCCATGCTGGTGGCTTACGGAGGTGATCCCCATGACTCCCTGGATGTGAACGGACGCTGGGTTCAGGGGTTCAAAGAGGGCAGAACCCGAAAGGAATGGGAGGATATAGGCCTGCTGACCCGCCGATTCGGAGAGGCACTGGCTGAAATGGACCTGAAGACAGCTGTCTTTTGTATGCAGGAGGAACTGACCATCCGTTTGCGTCTGACTCCGGATGTTCTGGACCCTGCGGGGATGCGTCTTGCCTCGGCAGCAGGTACCCTTGGTTGCGGCGTCCGTTTTGCGGGTGCCGGAGGAGGGGGCTGTGTCTGGGCACTGGGGCCGGAAGATACGCTAGGAGCTTTACGAAGCCAGTGGCAACGGCTGATGGATAAAATGCCCGGAGCCTGTATTCTGGATGCGGCTCCTGAAAAAGACGGTGTGCTGTTTGATGTCTGATGGCAGGAACAGGCATTATTTATAAAACCTGCGGTAATTTCTGGCCGGAATTAAGCCCTGCAGATTACTTTGTAACGATACTTGCCGCCTTGACGTCACTAGAAAGTTGCTCGGCGGCAGTACATTCTGCGTGGCTGATCCGTATTATTGCGCCCTGTTAACGACCATGACCGTCAGGCAGACACATGGGCTGTTTGCCTGTGACACCATCTCTGTTTTTAGAGCTTTTTGTCCTGTACGGGAGCGGTTCGGTGCTCAAGTAAGAAAGCCTTTTTTATCATAAAATGTATCCGCAAATTGGAGTGAAGGATAACGTCACTGGCAAACAGCCATGGTGACTTGCATCGGAACCAGCTGCTGATACTGCAGTGCCGGAATGATAGAGTATACATGAGCGGAATCGTTATGTTTTTGGGATTTCAGAGTAAAATGCTATGAATGTTTACTTTCGTAAGGATATTTTAACAACCTTTTAAGCAAATAAGGATGATGGATATGCGGTTTCAGGATCTTATTTTCACCCTGCAGAAATTCTGGGCAGACAGGGGGTGCGTTCAGGCCCAGCCCTATGACCTTGAGGTGGGTGCGGGAACCTTTCATCCCACAACCCTGCTCAAAGCCCTTGGACCGGAACCATGGAGCGTTGCCTATGCCCAGCCCTGCCGCAGACCCACGGACGGCCGGTATGGGGAAAATCCCAACCGTATGCAGCATTATTACCAGTTTCAGGTCATCATGAAACCATCTCCATCGGATGTGCAGGATATGTATCTGGAAAGTCTGAAAGCCATTGGCGTGGACCCCCTGGCCCATGACATCCGCTTTGTGGAAGACGACTGGGAGTCGCCCACCCTTGGTGCTTCGGGACTGGGCTGGGAAGTCTGGCTGGATGGGATGGAAATTACTCAGTTTACCTATTTTCAGATGACAGGTTCCATAGAGGTGAAGCCCGTGAGCGTAGAGCTGACCTACGGCCTTGAACGCATTGCCATGTATCTGCAGGGTGTGGACAGTGTGTATGACCTCATGTGGAATGATAAAATCACCTACGGGGATATCTTTCACCAGCAGGAAGTGGAACAGAGCCGCTATAACTTTGAAGAAGCCAATGTTCCCCTGCTTTTTGATCTTTTTGCAAAGTATGAGTCCGAAGCAAAGAGGCTCATAGAAAAGGATCTGGTTCTGCCCGCCTATGAGTTCGGCCTGAAGTGTTCCCACACCTTCAACCTTCTGGATGCAAGGGGAGCCATCAGTGTGACGGAAAGAACCGGTTATATCGGAAGAATCCGGAACATCGCCAGGGCCTGTTCCGAAGCCTATCTGGTTCAGCGGGAAGCCATGGGCTTTCCCCTTCTGAAAAAATAAGCCTGATATCCAAGCCATGTACATTCGGGGGGAATGCCCCGTAGCCATAAGGACACCATCATGACAAGTCTTCTTTTTGAAATTGGAACCGAAGAAATACCGGCAGGATACATTGACCCTGCCATTGCGGCCCTTGCCGCATTTCTGAAAAAAGAGCTGGCCGCCGCCCGCGTTGACTTTGGAGAGATCACAAGTTTTGCCACCCCGAGGCGGCTTTGTGTGCGCATTGCGGATGTGGCCACCATGCAGCGGCCGGAAACCACGGAGCTGATGGGGCCGCCGGAGAAGGCTGCCTTTGATGCGGAAGGCAAGCCGGGCATCCCCGCTGTGAAATTTGCGGAAAAAGCCGGAATCTCCTTAGAAGAGATTGAAATCCGGGAAACCCCCAAGGGGCGCTATCTTTTTGCCAGAGTTGAAGAAAAGGTCCGGCCTGTGGCGGAGCTTTTCTGCCATATGCTGCCTGCGGCGGTCCGTGCCCTGAACTTTCCCAAAACCATGCGCTGGGCAGACACGGAGCTTGCCTTTGCAAGGCCCATTCAGCGTTTTGTTGCCCTTTTCGGTGAGGCACTGATTCCCTTTGAAGTGGAGGGTATTGTTTCTGACCGCCTGAGCAGCGGCCATCGTTTTCATCATCCCCAGCCCGTGACCATTGATTTGCCAGAACATTATGAAGGGATTTTGAAGGATGCCGGTGTTATAGCCGATGTTCAGGAGAGAAAGGCAGCCGTGGCCCGTTCCGTGGAGGAAGTGGCCAAAAACTCCGGCGGCAGGGTGCTTGCGGATGAAGAGCTGTTAAAAATCGTCACCCACCTTGTGGAAGCGCCCTATCCTGTCATGGGAAGTTTTGATCCTGCCTTTCTGGAAGTGCCCAGAGAAGTGCTCATCACATCCATGAGGGAACATCAGAAATATTTTGCCGTTGAAGATGAAAAGGGTAATCTTCTGCCCCTTTTCATTGCCGTTAACAATACCTCCCCCAAAGATATGGAGCTGGTACGTCAGGGCCACCAGCGTGTACTGAGGGCAAGGCTTTCCGATGCCAGATTCTTCTGGGAAACGGATAAGAAAGCCACCTTTGACCAGTGGAATGAAAAGCTTGATCAGGTGCTCTTTCAGGCAAAGCTGGGCACCATGGGAGAGAAGGTGGCACGAATCCGCAGTCTTTGTGCCAGCATGGGTAAAGATTTGGGCCTTGACGGAGAGATGATGGCGGATCTGGACCGGGCCGCCAGCCTCTGCAAGGCGGATCTTGCTTCCCAGATGGTTTATGAATTCCCCGAGGTACAGGGCATCATGGGCAGAGCCTATGCCCTTTTCCACGGAGAAAATGAACGGGTGGCCCGTGCCATGGAGGATCATTACAGACCCCTTGGCAGTGGTGGAAAACTGCCGGAAGATCTGTGCGGTGTGGTCCTGTCCATGGCGGACAAGCTGGATACCCTCTGTGGTTGTTTTGCGGTGGGGCTGAGGCCCACAGGAGCGGCTGATCCCTTTGCCCTGCGCCGGGCAACCCTTGGGATTCTGCAGATGCTTCTGGACAAAAACTTGGGTTTTTCCCTTCGGGAGCTGGTTACCCTTGCCCTGGAAACCCTTGGGGATAAAAAGAAGGAAGACGGGAAAGAAACGGTGCAGGCAGTCTGCGACTTCATGGTGACCCGCCTTGCCAATCTGCTGGCCGAAAAAGGATTTTCAAGGGAAGGTATTGCCGCTGTTCTGGCCGTAGAGAATAACCATATTCCAGATGTCCTGCGCCGGGTGGAAGCCCTGGACCGCGTCAGGAATCAGCCGGATTTTCTTGCTCTGGCCGGAGCCTTTAAAAGGGCTTCCAATATTTTGAAAAAAGCCGGGGATGTGAAACCTCTGGTGGATGTATCCCTACTGACGGAACCTGCGGAAAAAGGGCTGTATGAAGCCCTTGAACTCTGCGTTCAGACCGTTGACGGCCACATGGTTGTCAATGATCTGGATGCTGCCCTTGCAAGCATTGCCACCCTGCGTCAGTCTGTGGATGCTTTTTTTGACGGGGTGATGGTCATGGCAGAGGATGAAAGGGTGAAGAATAACCGACTGGGGCTTCTGGCTTCCATTGCGGCTCTTTTTAACAGAATTGCGGATTTTTCACGACTGGGTTAGCAAAAAGGCTGACTATACACTAAGGAGGTAGAATGGCTGGTTTTGATCCGTCAAAGGATAAGGTTTTGAAATCATGGAGAAGTGAGGAAACAGGTCTTGTGGTTGCCATCCACAGCTATGACGGCGGTGAGGCCAAGTTACAGATCGGACCGAGGATGCTGAAAAAAAAGGATGGTTCCGATAGGGCACCCGTGAAAGCGGGCAGGCTGACAATTGAAGACGTGCAGTGGATCTATGATAACATAGATGACATCAAAGATGGCCTGGAAGAACATAACAATCCCATGGATTGATGAATGGAGCAGGAGAGGGGCAAAGGGTCCATGGAAAAACCGTTGAAAGAACGAGAAGGGCAGTGCAGCGAAAAAGTACGGCAGCGGGCTGCCCTTCTCCGGAAGGATCTGTCACGGCACAGCTACCGTTATTATGTGCTGGATGATCCGGAAATCACCGATGCAGCCTATGATGCCCTTTTCCGGGAGCTGCAGGAGCTGGAGGGGCGTTTCCCGGAACTGAAAACCCAGGATTCCCCCACCCTGAGGGTGGGAGCACCACCTCTTTCGGGCTTTACTCCGGTTTTCCATCGCCTTCCCATGCTCAGCCTTGACAATGCCTTTGATGAGGGGGAGTTTTTTGCCTTTGTTCAGCGCATTCGGAAAGGCGTGGCAGGGGAGCTGCTTTTTTCCGTGGAGCCTAAGTTTGACGGCATTGCCGTTTCCCTGCGCTATGAGAATGGTGTTCTGACAGAGGCAGCCACACGGGGGGATGGCCTGGTGGGCGAAGGGGTAACGGAAAATGTGCGGACCATTGCCAACCTTCCCCTGCGCCTGAGGGTGGAAGAACCGCCTGCGGTGCTGGAAGTGAGGGGCGAGGTGCTCATGGACCGTAAAGGCTTTAAAGCCCTGAACCTAAGCCGGGAAAAAACCGGAGAAGCCCCCTTTGCCAACCCGAGAAATGCCGCTTCCGGCTCCCTGCGTCAGCTGGATTCCCGCATTACGGCCACACGGCCCTTACGCTTTTTTGCCCATGGTATGGGAGAGGTGGAGGGTCTTTTTCTTTCCTCCATGGCAGAATTGTTTGCCTTTCTCCGATCCGCAGGTTTTGCCCTGAGTCCTTTGGCACAGAGTGCTGTGTTACCGGAAAAAGTGCCAGATATTTATGCGGAAATGGTGGAACGCCGGGAGTCCCTTGATTACGAGGTGGATGGCATGGTGATCAAGGTGGAAAATTTTGATC
Source organism: Desulfobotulus pelophilus (assembly GCF_026155325.1). Lineage (NCBI taxonomy): Bacteria > Pseudomonadati > Thermodesulfobacteriota > Desulfobacteria > Desulfobacterales > Desulfobacteraceae > Desulfobotulus > Desulfobotulus pelophilus. The sequence goes on from NZ_JAPFPW010000014.1 coordinate 30,023, forward strand.
TCCAGACCCGACTCGGTATGACATCCCGTACGCCGAGGTGGGCGCTGGCCTGGAAATTCCCTGCCATGGAAGCCCGTACCCGTCTGGAAAGAATAGAAGTGCAGGTGGGCCGCACCGGTGTTCTTACGCCTGTGGCCATTCTCACTCCCGTGGAAGTGGGGGGCGTAACCGTGAGCCGGGCCACACTGCACAACATGGATGAAATTCTCCGCAAGGATATCCGCATCGGAGATCAGGTTTTTATTCAGCGTGCGGGAGATGTCATCCCCAAGGTTGTGAAGGTGATTGAGCATCTGAGGGATGGCTCGGAAATTGTTTTTCAGATGCCGGATCACTGCCCCGTATGTGGCAGCCTCGTGGTGCAGGAAGAGGGGGAGGTGGCTGTACGTTGTGTGTCCGCCACCTGTCCTGCCCAGCTTAAGGAAAGAATTCGTCATTTTGCTTCCAAGCCAGCCCTGGATATGGATGGCATGGGTGAAAAACTTGTGGCCCAGCTTGTGGACAGGGGGCTTGTAAAGACCTGTGCGGATCTTTTTTATCTGGATGTTCCGGGTCTTGCGGCCATGGACCGCATGGGTGAAAAATCAGCGTCCAATCTTGTCAAAGCCATCCATGACCGGAAAAAAACTTCATTCCACCGCCTGTTATACGGTCTGGGTATCCGCCATGTGGGTGTTCACACGGCCAAAATTCTTGGCCAGCGTTTCCGGAGTTTTGACAATCTTATGGCGGCCGATGTGGAAAGCCTGTCTTCCGTGGAAGGTGTCGGTCCTGTGCTGGCGGAGGCCATCCGGGATTATTTTTCCCGTTCGGAGAACAGGGAAGCCCTGAAGGCTTTGTTTGCCGCGGGCGTTGACGTGGAAGAGGGCGAATTTCAGGCTGGTGGGCATCGTCCTCTGGAGGGAAAAACCTTTGTCATAACCGGTATTTTGCCCGTTCTTTCCAGAAAAGAAGCCCAGGATCTTATTACCGCAGCGGGTGGCAGGGTGGCGGGGAGTGTCAGTGCCAAAACTCACTATGTGGTGGCAGGTGAAAAAGCGGGAAGTAAATATGAAAAAGCCCTTTCCCTGAATATCCCTATTCTGGATGAATCGGGATTGAGAAATCTTGTGGGATAATGTTGGCTCCGGTTTGGTTCTGCAGCTGGTAGCACGGAAAAATGCTGGCCTGAGGTTTTAAAATAAACAGCCCCTTCCTTTAAAGGACGGGGCTGTTTATATTCCATGACGTATTCTCTGACCGGATGGATCACAGAAAAAAGGAAATGTGCCGGTCAGAGTCCTGGTCAATAGTTGGTGGACTTCAGTTCAAAGTGAGCCTTGGGATGGGCGCAGGCAGGGCACATTTCCGGTGCTTTTTCTCCTGTATGAACATAGCCGCAGTTACGGCAGGCCCATGTGGTACCTTCTTCACGCTCAAAAACACGCCCTGCATCAATATTGGCTGCCAGAGCAAGGTAGCGCTGCTCATGATGTTCTTCTGCAACGCAGATCTTTTCAAATACCGTTGCAATCGCCTCAAAACCTTCTTCACGTGCCGTTTTGGCATAGCCGGGATACATGGATGTGAATTCTTCGTTTTCGCCCTTGGCAGCTGCCTTAAGGTTGTCTACGGTTGTACCGATAACGCCAGCGGGGAAATTCCAGCGAACTTCCACTTCTCCGCCTTCAAGGAATTTGAAAAAACGCTTGGCATGTTCTTTTTCCTGATTGGCTGTTTCTTCAAAGATGGCAGCAATCTGAACATAGCCCTCTTTTTTGGCCTGGGCAGCGAAATAGGTGTAGCGGTTTCTCGCCTGAGATTCGCCGGCAAAAGCAGTCAAAAGATTCTTTTCGGTCTGGGTTCCTTTGATGGATTTCATTCTGTTGCACTCCTTTAAATAGATTGAAGGTTCATTTTATAAGTACCACGCCACCATGGTATGGCGGTTCTGATGCCTCAAACAGCCGCTTTTTTCTGGCATTCAGGGCATAATCCTCTGATTTCAATGATCACATCATTGATGGTATAGCCTGTTCCGGTGTTTTCAGGGATCAGGCTTTCAAGATGCTCTTCTACTGCAATATCTTCCAGCTTATCGCAGGCTATGCATCGAATGTGAGCATGGGTACGTGTGTCACCATCGTAACGTCTTGGACCTGTACCCGTATCAATTCTTTGAATATACCCACCCTCACTGAGACTTTCAAGGTTACGGTACACGGTTCCCAGACTTATTCTCGGAAGTTTATGCTGCACACTTCGATAGACCATATCGGCTGTGGGGTGTGATTTGCAGCCAAGAACGTCCTCCAGTATAACCCGGCGTTGGGCACTGAGACGAGTAGCACCGAGTTTTTTGGGAGAATTCTTTTCCATGAACAATCTCCTTAGCGGGTGGTTGTACTCGCCATTTTCGATAATGATTACTATTAAGCTTTTTTTGTGTCAAGCTTTTTTTCCATAATTATGCAGGCAATAGAGAATATGGCTGGAAGGCTTAACCCGTTTCATTTTTAAATAGCATTCCTGCAGCCTTTGCACGGGAACAGAATACGTAAGGAAGCTTCTGGTAAGACGTTGATTTCATTAAAAAACTGACTCCTGCTGGTTGTCTGCCGTTGATTCAATGTGTAGCTGCTATCACGGACAGAGACCCAAAAGAGACCCAAAAAAGACCCAAAAGAGACCCAAAAGCCTGATGGCAGATCATGTCCACAGGTCCATTCCATTCGATTGACGGATCTGCTGTTCGTCGGCAGGGCTAAAAACCGGCTGCCTCAGCAGCAATAATATCTGCCAGCATATTCAAGGCCAGAGCCTGCGCTGCCACAAAATCTGAAAAGGATTTACCTTCCGCCCTGGTATGAAGATCAAAGGGTTTTTCTGTTGTTCCCTCCCGTGCCTCCTGAACGGAAAAAAAACCGGCAAGGCGTATGATTCCATCTGTGTTTGATGAAAAATCAAGAATTCTGACGCGGATACGATGTGTCGGCGTGGGATAGGCTGAGATGGTATCCGACGGGACAACCCGGGTAGTTTTGAAAATACCGTCCAGCCGACTGGCAAGGGATTCCCGGAAAAGCCGGTCAAGGGGAGCCGCCCACCGGTGATCTTCATGGACAACAAGTTCGTGGGTTTCCCTGCGGACCACAATCTGGGGTCGGTCCAGGTGCCTTGGCAGTGCGGTGGTTTCCAGGACCGCAACTTTTTGACGAATATCTTCATCCATACTGCCCGGATCGTGGATACCGAGGTGGTAAAACCGGGGCTGGGGTGTGGCAGCACATCCCAGGCAGAAAAGAAGTATCAGTATCAGATGGGTGTACCGGTATCCGCGCAAGGGGGATGGTACGGAGCGGGCTGTTTTGCCTGGCATGTCGGTCTCCTTGTGCAAAAGCAGGTTACTTTCCGTGGATAAGCATATCCGGTCTGGCCTCAAGACTTTCTGCAAAAATTCGAACGGCCCGTGCTGAATCGGAAAGCTCCTGGGCGGCCCGGCTGATTTCCATATAAAGGGAGCTGCCGGGTTGCAGGCTGTGAAGACCCGACTGCAGATTTTCCAGTGTTTTTTGTATGGTCTCAAGAACTTCCTGACTTTCTGTCAGTATGGGACCAATGTTTTTTGGAAGGGTTTCCATTTCAGCCATGAGGCGCTGTGCACTTTGCAGGGCGTGGATGGTGTTTTCCGCAATACCCTCTATGGGCAGCTCTCCGATACGGTGCAGGAGGCTGAGCGCACTTTCTGTTATTTTTTCAATGGGATGGGGCATAGTTGCTATGACAGGAAAACCTTCATCATTGAATTGTTGGGGTATATATGCGGAAGAGTCATCCATTTCCATGGAAACATAAAGCTGCCCCGTAAGGAGGTTGCCTACATCCAGCCGGGCTTTCAGGCCTGTCTGCAGCATTTCCATGAGCAACGCTTCCGCATCGGGGATGCCGTTACCCAGAAGCTCTTCCGGGAGTATGGATATGGTTACGGGAATACGTATTTTACCCGCTTCTCTGTCATAAAGCAGATCGATATCCAGAACTTCACCCACCTGAACGCCCCGGAACTCCACCGGGGCACCGGGCGTAAGGCCGCGCACGGAGCTGTCAAAGTAGAGTACAAAGGGAAGTCCCATCTGCATGGACTGGGAACGGATGTCTCTGTAACTGGGAAAAAGGTGAAAGCGGCAGCTGTTTTTCACCGCCGCTGCCGAAGGGTCCGGATTGTCAAAGGCAATGCCTCCGGCAAAAAGGGTTTCCAGGGATTCTGTATGGAAACGGATACCTTCCGCGCTGAGAGAAAAATCAATGCCCGAATCACGCCAGAACCGGGATGCCTGATTCACATGGGCGTCGTAGGGGGAGCGGATAAATACATCCAGCAGAATGCGTTGCGGATCCGGCAAAACGGTGCGCGCTTCCACCGTTCCTACGGGAATTTTTCTGTAATAAATAGTGGTTCCCACATCTACCCCTCCGGAGTCGGTTTCCAGAACAAGGCGGAGTCCCGGAGTTTCCGGTGAAGTGATGGGCGGGTTTTCAAGACCGGTGAATGTGGTGGCAGGTTTACCTGTCCCCGGCTCCATGGCGATATACGCTCCGGATAGCAGCGTGTTCAGTCCGGAAATACCATGCCTGTCAATGCGTGGACGGACCACCCAGAAACGGCTGTCTTCGCTGATGTGGGGCTGCATGCTGCGATCCACCCGGACATGGACATTGACGTGGGAAAGATTCTGCGTAAGATCAAGGGATTCTACGATTCCGATGGTAAGATCCTTGAAGCGCAGCTGGGTTTTGCCAGCCACAAGGCCTGAGGCTGTTTCAAACGTGATACTGATGAGAATGCCACGCTGGGCATAGTGCTGAAAAAGAAGCCACCCGCCGCCGATCATGGCAGCAATGGGTATGAGCCAGATCCAGAAACGGGCCTTGGCTGTTGTGATGTCAGGAAGTTCCGGTTCGTTCAGGTTCATGGGCATGCTTTTCCTCAGGTTTCCGGTCCCAGAGTTTTCTGGGGTCGAAGGTTTCGGCTGCAAATAAGGTGATGACCACCATGGCGGCAAAGGCTGTGGCGGCGATGCCTGGTTCTATGGTGGCAAGGGGACCCATCTGCACCATGGCGGCCAGCGTGGCAACCACAAAGACATCCACCATGGACCATTTGCCTATAACTTCTACTATCTTATAGAGTTTTGTCTGGTCATGGGGAAAGATTCTTCGGCCGGCATATACGCACCCCATCAGATAAGAAAGGGCAATGAGCTTAGCCAGAGGTATGAAGACGCTGGCAAAAAAGACAACAATGGCAACGGAATAGACGCCCGTTTCCCATAAAAGGATAACTCCGCCCAGAATGGTGCTGGAGATCACTTCTCCCATGTTGACTGTAATCATAATGGGGTAAAGGTTGGCAGGAAAATAGAGAATGGCTGCCGTAAGGGTAAGGGCAAGGGTACGGTTGATGCTCTGGGGTTTACGGCTGTGCAGGGGGCTGGAGCAGAGCAGGCAGCGTTTCTGCGATATGCTATGGACAAGGGTACATATATGGCAGCTTACAAGACCGGCCTCCATGGCCCTTTTACCAGGCAAGGGTCGGGGAAGGGTGGAGGAGGTGATGAGTACCTGCCAGATATCCCGTGGGGGTAAAGCAGCAAAAGCAAGTCGGATGCAGAGAACCTGAAGACAGAAGGCCCAGAAGCCGTAGAGGAGAAGAATATCTGCCATGTGAACGGCTTTGACCAGTACCACGAGAATACTGATGAGATAGACATCGGTCATGTCCCAGAATCGGGTTCGGGAATAGGCTTTGAGAAAAAAGCGATAAAAGGGTGGTTTTCTGTTTCTGTTGAGAAAAATAAGGAGATACAGCATGCAAAGAATGGAGCACAGAGGGGCCATGATGAGAAGCAGCCCTACGAAAGCTGCCAGTAAGGTCATGCTGTGCTCTGCAAGCATGGTAACGGCGGAGGGAAGGGATACGGTTTGATTCTGCCCTCCGAAGCTCACATGGATAAAGGGCAGAAGGATGGCGGTTATCCACGCTGTGAGAGCTGCCAGGGAGAGGGCGAAAGGAAGATCCAGACCATGGGGGTTCCGGCCGACAATGTGGTTCCCGCAGTTTTTACAAAGAGCAATCTGTCCGTCAAGGAGATGGGGCCGTATGTGCAGCTCATCGCAGACGGGGCAGGCCAGCCAGTCGGGGAAGGGGGTAGTTTTCAGTGCCACGGAAGTGTTTCCTTATGCACTGTGCAGAGGTCCAGAAAAGACTGCAGTCCGGAATCAAGGGCTTCTATGGAGTCAATTCGTACACGTTCCGAATCAGAATGCTGGCTCATTTCGCCATCTGCACCCCAGACTACGCCGGGAATTCCTCTGGCTGAAAGAAAATGAGCATCACTGGCTCCGTGCTCCCGTGCTTCCCCTGCCCATGGAGCGGCCTGCTTCAGAAGATCCAGATAGGGAGACGATCCTGCTGTGAAAACGGGATCATGGGTTTGCTCACTTAGCGAACTGTGTTTCAAGCTCTTTTGAATCATTTGGAGAATCTCAGCAGGATCATCTTTTTCCGTAAAACGGATATCCAGAAAGGCCGATGCGGAATCGGGTACCTGGTTGATAGCCGATCCTCCTTCTATACGGCTGATGTTCAGGGTTTTTTCCCAGAGTTCCTGTTTCTTCCCGCTGAAAAAGCCTTGAAGCCGGGAGAGATCCTCCATAAGGTTTTCAATGGCATTTCTTCCCAGCCAGGGCCGGGCTGCGTGGGCGCTTTTACCCTTTGCCGTAATACGGAGATGGAGAATCCCTTTCTGACAGGTAATGATCTGTTCCGGCGAGCCCCCGTCCAGAACAATGGCAAAATGGCAGTTCAGCAAAGGCAGGATGGTACCGGTGCCTTTTTCACCTCCGCTTTCCTCATCTGATGTGATCAGCAGGCCGAAATTCATTGCTTCCACACCGTGTCCCCGCTCCCGCAGGCGGGAAAGGTTACGATAGAAAAGTGCCAGGGAAAGGGCGATGGCATATTTGTCGTCCACGGCACCCCGACCCCATATGCGACCGTCCTGAACACGCGGAGAAAAAAGATGATCCGGTCCGTCCACCACATCCATATGACTGATCAGCAGTATGGGCGCACGGCGTGGCTGGGGGCAGACAAGGATGGATGGACACTGCTGGACAGACAGTATTTCGTGGGGGACACCATGGGCTGTGAGGTTTCTCTGAATGTGTGCCGTGCAGTGCCGGATGGCTTCCGGGTTTTGTGCAAGGGTCCGGAAGGTCATCAGTTCCAGTAGAAAGGAAACAAGATTCTGCATATCCTACCCGTTCTCCGCCTGTGGGCTGTATCTTTACTACAGGTCTTCAGTCATGGAATTGGGAGTCAATTCATGCTTTGGTAAGGTAAACGGCCAAAGGCTACCATGGTCACGGATTCCTGCCCTGATTTACGAAGCCTTTTTTCCGGCTGATGAGATTGGAATAAAGGAACATAGCATGAAAAGGAAGCGAAGAGAGTCGTTCATTCCCTTTTTGCCAATGCTTTTTAATCCAAGGCGCAAGTAGATGGATGACAAAGGCCTTTTTCAGAACTACAATACAATAATATGGTCATTTTGCAAAAGGAGAAGTGGCATTTCCTTTTTTGTATACGTTGAGCTTATTATTAGAGGAAAGGATGAAAAAATATGAAACATGTGCTCATTGTGGGCGGAGGCTTTGTGGGGCTGAATGCAGCCAAGATTCTTGGCAGATCCGGTAAGCTTGACGTGACCCTGATTGATCGCAAAAACTATCATCTTTTCCAGCCCCTTCTGTATCAGGTGGCCATGGCGGGCTTAAGTCCTGCGGAAATAGCCGCTCCCCTTCGGGCCCTTCTTTCAGGCTACAGAAATGTGAGGGTTCTCCAGGCGGAAGCCCTTTCCATAGATATGGAAACAAGGAAGGTTGTGACTACAGTAGGCCCGATCCACTATGATTATCTGGTGCTGGGTTGCGGAGCGCAGCATACCTATTTCGGTAATGAAGTCTGGGAGCCACTGGCACCGGGACTGAAAACCATAGAGCAGGCAACCGAGATACGTCGAAGGATTCTCTATGCTTTTGAGAGAGCTGAGTGCACGGATAATACGGAAGAAAAAATGAAACAGCTGACTTTTGTGGTGGTGGGTGGCGGTACAACAGGGGTGGAACTTTCCGGTGCCATCGGTGAGATGAGTCGCTATACTTTCTCCAAAGATTTTAAAAATATAGACCCTACGCTTACCCGGGTGATTCTTGTGGAGGCCGGGGATCGGATTCTGCCGGGATATCATCCGGATCTTTCGGCTAAAGCAACGCGGGATCTGGAGGCGCTGGGTGTTCAGGTCTGGACTTCAAGAAGGGTAACATCCATTGATTCCGATGGTGTGGATATTGGTAAGGAACGGGTTCAGGCTGCAACGGTTATCTGGGCCGCAGGGATTCAGGCATCGGATATCAATGGTTTTCTGGGACAGAACATGGATGATCTCGGCAGGGTTCCGGTTCGGCCGGATTTAAGTATTGGCGGGCATCCTGAAATTTTTGCAGGGGGTGATCAGGCGGCTTTCATCCCTGATGGTGCAGAATGGGCGCTACCCGGTGTGGCTCCTGTGGCCCTGCAGCAGGGACGCCATATTGCAAAAAATATTCTTATGGACATGGCCGGTAAACCCCGCCGGGATTTTACCTATCTTGACAAGGGACAGATGGCTACCATTGGCCGAAGCCGGGCTGTTGTGGAGGTGGGGAAAATTCGTTTTTCAGGATTTTTTGCATGGATGACATGGCTGCTCATTCATATTTATTTTCTCACGGGCTTTAAGAACCGCCTTTTTGTTGTACTGCAGTGGGCAGGGGCCTATTTCACCTTTAACAGGGGGGCACGCCTCATCGTCAATAAGGAATGGCAGTTCTATGCTCCCCCGAAAAAAAAGAAGAAAGAGCCAGTCCCTTCTGAATAGCACACAGCACCATTACCTTATCTGCTGTTGATGGGCCGGTCCCTTACCTTTGAGTTCTGGGTTCAGTTGGTTGCCGGGTTTTTGGCCGCAGAGTTTGCAGAATGGCTCAGACGACTCCCGCTGCCTGCGGTTTGCTGAAGGGTTTTGAGATAAAGTGAATAGGCATCATTTTCCCTGTGAGTCATGAGCACATAGGGGTACCATCCCCCCGGTCCCCTGAGGTAACCGGCCCGAGTTCGCACATCGGAAAGAGTGCCGGTTTTATACCAGCCACTGGGTTCCTGGCGCATCAGGCTCATGTAGGGGCTGAATGCGTGCAGGGCTTTCATCATTTCTCTGGCGGATATGAGATTTTTTCTGGAAAGACCGGAGCCTTCTTCTACGGTAAAATCATCTATCCCCAGCTGGCGGCCTATAAAACTGGCAAAACGTTTTCTTGCCTCATCAAGGCCCATGGGGCCGGAAGTGGTGTTGCCCGCATCATATTGATCCCTGAGGGCGGTTGTCAGCATCAGCTGGTTGGCCATGACATTGTTGGAGTAGGCCATAAGCTGATGCACAATGTCTTCAATGGTGAATGGAGACAGAACTTCCAGTATGGGGGTATCGGGTATCCGTGGGGCACTATCCCGGAAAGAATTCTCGGTGTTTTCAAAGGAAAACCCCTCTTCTTCAAGAAAAAAACGGAGCATGGAAGCGGCATATTGCAAAGGGAAATCATTTTCCGATGGCAGGGCAATGCGACCCGAAGCCATGCGGGATGCCCGGATTGGCTCAAGAACCATGGGAAGGAGAGGGGTTTCCCTTTCTGCAGACAGGATTTCTCCCCCCTTTATCTGAAAGGCTACGGTGTTGAAGTTGACGGCAAAGGGGGAAAGGGGAGCATTGTAGGTGCGTTGGGAAGTGTGACAGCGTCCGTCTACGGGAAGTTTGTGTTCAAAGGCCGATACATCTATGACAAGCTGGGTAAAATGACGCTTCTGCGTGTGGGAAGCCAGTTGCTGGGCCAGATTTTTCAGTGGCCCTGACGTCATGAGGGGATCCGCCTCCGCCTGTACAACCAGCGATCCGTCATTGCCCGTGCTGAGGAGGGTAGGGATACGATATTCTGCCCCCAGTGTTTCAAGGGCATAGAGGGAAGTAAGAACTTTCAGTATGGAAGCCGGTATCATGGCTTGTTCCGGGTTCTGTTCAGAAAGGATTTCACCACTGGGGGTTTTCAGAACCCAGGCCCTTTCCGAAGAAGGTGGATCAGCCAGGGACAGGGTGGGTTGCAACAGAATGAGCATTACAAGCAGTCGGTAGCAGCGCATGGGTTCTGTCCTTATTTTTTGCGTTCGGTACTGTTCAGCGTAAGGGTAACCGGACCGTCATTGATAAGGGAAACGGCCATTGTGGCCTGAAATTTTCCCGTTGCTACCCTTATACCAAAGTTTTTGCAGGCTGTGACAAAGTGCTCATAAAGGGGAATGGCCATTTCAGGTCTGGCGGCCTCCGTAAAGGATGGGCGGCGTCCCCTGCGGCAGTCTCCCAGGAGGGTGAACTGGGAAACCACGAGAATTTCTCCGCTGAAGTCCAGCAGGGACCGGTTCATTTTGCCTTCCCCATCTTCAAAAATACGCAGATGAACAATTTTATCTGAAAGGTAGTTGCTGTCTTCGGTGGTGTCTTCTCTGGCAACACCAAGGAGAACAAGAATTCCTTTGCCGATCTTTCCTTCCACATCTCCATCAATGCGAACTTCAGCGGAGCTGACCCGCTGTACAACAGCAATCATGTTATTTTCCTTGTTTTTGTAAGTTTTTTTATACCTTTTTCCCAGCAGTACAGGCCCTGGATCAGCGGAAAACAGAAAGAATTTCTTTTGCTGTTTCCTGCCGTTTCTGTTTTTTGTGCAGCTTTTCCCATTGGTCCGGAAAGGCAATGGGAGCAAAACGGGTTTCCAGTGTCAGGGAGATGGATTTTTCTTCGCGTATAAAAGATACAATTCGCATGGGCTCTTCCACCAGTCCTTCGTAGCGCAGGGTCATGCTTGTGTGGGTGTGTCTGCCTTCCGATGAACTGCGTGCCTGAATACTCTGAGTGCCTTCCCGGAAGAGAAGGGTTTTCCATGCGGTTTTCAATGCCCTTTCCCGGCCGTCCTGACCGGGCTGGCTGGGGATGGTTACGGAAACAGAAGTCACTGTCCATGCATCTGCTCTGTATTCTTCAGGAGCGGAGACCATAAGAAGGCGGCTTTCTCCCAGCATGCCATTGTGACTGTCCTGCTCCAGGGTGATGAAATAGGGACCTGTTGTTGCTGCCTGATGTATCCCGGCGCAGGCCGTGCAAAAAACACAGAGGAAAAGTAAAAGAACTGTATGAACAGGAGAGGACCGCATGGTTTTTTCGTTTCTGATAGCGTAAGTCTTAAGGAAAAAAGCGGCTGGACCGATAGGTTCTGAAATGACGCTTTTTATCTGAGTTCAACCTATAACATGGACCGGCTGCCAGAATAAATGGGAACTTTACAACAGGCTGGCCGATGGGAGAGTAAAGATGGTAAAAGGACAGAGCAGGGGAGGGCGTGCCTGCCTTTGGCTGAGCGTGGTAATGTTGCTGATTATGTTGGCAGGATGTGCCACGCGGCATCAGGTGCTGCGGTATCAGACACCGGTGATGCAGGCTGAAAATCTGATTCCTGGTATAGAACCCGAAGAAGCCCTTGTGAAACTCATGGTGCGGGCGGAAGGACAGGGTCTGGCGCCCGATAAGGGGTCGCCTGCTCAAAGGCGGTATCATGCTGAGCGGGCCGCCATCCTGGATGGGTACAGACGTCTTTCAGAGCGGATTGGCGGCATACTGATAGAAGCATCCGCCATGTCAGGAGACGGTCAGATGGGGCATGACCGCATTATGGCAGAAACCCGGGCCTATCTCATGGGTGCGCAGGTTATGGATGTGCGTTATGCAGAAGGTATTGCCATAGCGGAAGTGCGCGTTTTTCTTGCTCCCAGAACTTCCCTTTTCCAATGGGACCGCAGGGTGGCTTCTCCCTGACCAGCGATTGAGAGAGAGCCGTGCCAGGGAATGGCTTTCCCGAAGATCCAATGCTCCATTCTCTTCTGATCCGATGCAGTGAAAAATAAGAAAGATATATGCATACACCCTGTTGTCCGGGGCAAAGGGCTATGTTAAGAAAAAGGCAGGCAGAAGCGTAGGCTCTGTACTGCTTTTTTTGTATGGTCAATTGAGAAAGGTGCTTATGCCTGAAACGACACCGCCATCCGGCCTCTCCCGCAGGCTGATTCTGACTCTCCTGATTCTGTTGGCAGTGGGAGAAATCATTGCTTTTTCTCTTGCCTGGAATGCATCTGGAAAAAAATCATGGCTCCAGGTCCAGAGTAGCGATGGCAGCGTAATTTACGAGACCAGGGGAGATACCCTGACCCGTTTTGACCGGTATTATTTTGAACAGAATTTTGGCCCTCTTGAATCCTACCATACCCGCCTGGTGACCCGTGAAACACCCTTTCCACTTACGGCATGGTTGTTTGCCGCCATTGGTGTCCCCGTTGGCATGGTGCTTTTTTTGGCGTTTTTTGTGAAGGTATGGCGCTCCCTTTTCTCTCAGGAAGAATCCGGCCCCATGGAGGACAAGGCGAAGATGGAAACCCTGGGACAGGTGATGGCAGGAATGGACAGGCCCGGTGTTTTTACGGTGGGTGGACTTGTTTTTCTGTCTGTGCTTGCCCTCTGGGTGCTGCCGGTGCTTTTGTCCCGCGCGGCTCTGTCTGCTCTGGAGCTGGTCCTGCGCTTCCGTTGGATTTTTGCCTCCCTTTTTCTTGGCATACTGAGTCTTGCTTTCTGGTTTTTGTATCTGAGATATCGCCTTGCCTCCAAAGCCATGGATGCAAGGGTGGAGCTGGAACGTTTACGTCTTACCATGGAACGGGAGGAACGACTGCTTCCGGAGAGGCGCCGGGATTCGCTTTATCTGCCTGATTCAACAGAAAGCCGGGAAGTACGATCCTCCCGGGATGAGAAATAGAACACCGGATTTGACCCTTAGGGACAAAATGTGAGGAAGATGGACATCATAACGACCCACAAAAATGCGGATTTTGATGCAGTGGCCTCCATGATGGCTGCGAGCCTGCTGTATCCCGGAGCCATTCCCGTACGGCCCAATGACATGAACCCCAATGTGAAAGCTTTTCTATCCATCCACAAAGATATTTTTGACACGTATCTTCCTAAAGAAGTGGAAGTAAAAAAAGTAGAACGCCTGATTGTTGTGGATACGGGATCCTGGTCCCGGCTGGACGGGCAGTTCCGGAAGTTTAAGGACAAAGAAGGGCTGGAGCTTATACTCTGGGATCATCATCCCGAGGGAGACATACAGGCCGGCTGGACATGCCGGGAAATGATGGGAGCCACCGTAACCCTGCTTGTCCGGCGTATCAGGGAAAAGGGTATGCGGCTCACTCCCATGCAGGCGACTCTTTTTCTGTTGGGGCTTTATGAAGATACGGGGAACTTAAGTTTCAGCTCCACCCGCTCCGAAGATGCGCTGGCAGCCGCATTTCTTCTGGAAAACCGGGCGGACCTCAATGTGCTTTCCACTTTTTTGCGGCCTGTGTATGGTGAACGCCAGAAGGACATTCTGTTTGAAATGATTCAGGCGGGTGAAGCAGCCAAGGTGGATGTGAAGGGTCATCGGATTGCCGTCAGTCGCATGGTGATTGAAGGCCATGTGGGCAATCTTTCTGTTGTGATCAACATGTACCGGGAAATCATGAACGTGGACGCAGCCTTCGGTATTTTTACGGATCTGGAACGCCAGCGTACTTTTGTTATCGGTCGCAGCAAAACCGAAGATCTGAACGTGGGTTCCGTGATGCGCAGTCTTGGCGGCGGTGGACACCCCGCCGCCGGTTCCGCCATGCTGGATATGGTGAATCCGGATGCCGTGATGGAGCAGATGCTCACCCTTCTGGAAGGCAATCAGCAGAGTTCCATTCAGCTGAGTGATATCATGAGCTATCCGGTAAAAACGGTGGAGGCGGATACCCCCATGGATGAGGTGTGGGAGGTCTTGGTGGAGAAAGGGTGCACGGGGCTTCCGGTAGTAGAAAAAGGTGTGTTAACCGGTGTCATTTCCCGGCGGGATTTCAGAAAGATCCGTAAGGAATCCCAGAAAAAATCACCGGTAAAAGCCTTTATGAGCCGGAATGTGATTACCATTGATCCGGGCAAAAGTCCCATGGAGGCGGCCAAGGTGATGGTCAAGCATGATATTGGCCGCCTTCCCGTGGTGAGGGAAGGCAAAATTATAGGGATTGTTTCCCGTTCCGATGCGATGCGGTATTTCTATGACCTGCTTCCGGATTAGACCTGCTAATTCCGGAGTCCTTTTTTTATGGTCAAACGGAGAACCCTGTGGGCAGACTGCAAGAATTGCTTTCTGGCCTCGGGGTTTTCTGCTGTCTGAACAAGGGTTTCAAAAGCTTCTTCCAGGGCAGGGCCCTCATGGCAGATCAGTCCCAGATCAATTTCTGCTGCCACCATGCGTTCCATTACTTTTTCCATGGGCAGGCGGATTGCTTTCATGTCCAGATCATCGGTCATGACAAGACCCTCATAGCCCATGGTATCTCTTAAAAGGTTTCTGGATATCTGCACAGAAAGGCTGGCTGGCCACTGGGGATCCAGTTTTTCATACAGGATGTGAGATACCATGATGCCGGGAACATCTGTCTGGATGGCTGCCCTGAAGGGAATAAGGTCACTGGATGCCAGTTCTTCCCAATCCGTATGGAGATGGGGCAGAACCTGATGGGAATCCAGCACCGTACGGCCGATACCGGGAAAGTGTTTGGCCACCGCATCAACCCCCTGCTTCTGATACTCCTCAATCATGGCAAGGCCCATGGTCTCCACCATGGCCGCACTGCCTTCAAAAGCGCGGTTCAGCATGATACTTCCGGAAGAAGTGGCCACATCCAGAACGGGAGCAAGATTCATGGTGATGCCCAGGTTTTTTAAGTCTTTGGCCATGGAACGTGCATGATTTCGGGCTTCACTTTCAGTTCGGAGGGTTCTGATGGAAGGATATTCCCTGAAGGACGGCTCCCTCAGACGGGCAACATGGCCCCCCTCCTGATCAATGGCAATGATAAGAGGTGGAATTTTTGCATCCGAAGCTGCTGTCTGAAGATCGGAGATCAGTCGGCGGAGCTGGTCCGGAGAGCGGACATTTGTGGCAAAAAGAACCACACCAGCAGGGCGGAAACGGAAAAGAAGTCGGCGTATTCGAGTGTCACAGGCAGGTCCTTCAAAGCCGATCATCAGCCGTTGCCCTGCAAGGGTGGCCAGGGACCAGGATTCCGGAAGAGATGAAGACATGGGTTCCTTTCAAATCAATCAGGCTAGCACTAAAAGGCAAAGGATGGGCATGGGTATTGATTGGAAATCATCCTTTAGCGTCAGAATCCCTATCCCTGTACTGCCGGGTCTCCTTGTATTCGTAAGGCCAGAAGGAGGGCGAGGCCAGGGTCATGCTGTTGCAGGTGAAATAGTAATCCATTGCTTGCCATCCCATTGTTTTCCGGAATGGATGGCCATGACAAAGGCGAGCCAGAGCTGTTCCTGACTTTTGAAGTGGTGGAGGCAGGGGTGTTCTTTTCTGTCTTCGGTACTGCCAGCCCACCTGTGGAAACGAAAGGTCATATCCTGAAACCGTATGCCGGGTATCTGTGCCAGATCCATGAGCTGGTTGAGCCTGGGAAGCCATACCCGTGACTCGATCCGTATGGTTTTCCCCCTGTAGAAAATGGCAAAGCCCTTACGGAAGGCATGCGGGGCCTCTGCCTCAATCCAGAAATGAATCCCGGCCTTGTGGGCTGGGGTAATGTAGACGTCACCCTGACTGGGTTCCCATTTTTGCTGAATCTCAATGGCTTTCCGGCACATGTACTGATATGGGAGAGACTGGTCCATCACAACCCTATTGTCCTGAATTTCGGTTACCGCGCTGATATTTCTGAACCGCACGGTTGTGTTCTGGAAGGTTGGTTGAGAAATGATGGGTGCCATCATTTCTGGAGACGAAAAAGAGGTAGTCACTCTGAGCAGGCCACAGGGCAGCCTGAATGGAGGCTTTTCCCGGAGATGCTATGGGACCGGGCGGCAACCCCCGGATATGGTAGGTGTTATACGGTGTCGGTGTCCGGAGATGGCTTCGGGTGATGGAGCCGCCAAAATCAGGAATTCCGTAAATCACCGTGGGGTCAGTCTGAAGCCGCATGCCTTTTTTCAGCCGGTTATGGAAAACGGAAGAAATCAGGGGTCTTTCTTCCGGAGCCCCCGTTTCTTTTTCAATGATGGAAGCCAGTGTCACAATTTCGTGCACGGAAAAGCCCAGCTCTTTGGCCCGTTCTTTTTTTTCGTCCGTAAAAACCCGGTTAAAATGCTTGACCATGGTGTGCAGCATGGTTTCCACACTGTCCTGATGGGTAAAAAAATACGTGTCCGGGAAGAGGTAGCCTTCAAGGGTAGGAGCGGTAATGCCCAGGCGGATGGCAAAGGCAGGGTCTTTAGCTTGCCAGACGAAGGTTTCTTCTTCCACAAGCCCGGTTTGCGAGACCCTTTTGGCAATTTCTGTTATGCGCAGGCCTTCGGGCAGGGTGATGCGGTAGCGTTTCACCCGGCCCTCCACCATCATGTCCAGAAGATATCGGGGTGAGAGGGCTGGAGACATGGCATAGGTACCGATATGAAGGCGTGTGTCTTTTTTTTCCAGACGCGCCAGAACCCGGAGGCGGAAGGAGGAGTGAATCAGTCCCTCTCTTTCCATACGTTCGGCCACGGTTCGGAAGCCTTCACCCGGCCTGACACTGAAAAGAATTTCTTCTCCCTTTTCCTGCAGCGGTGTTTGTGCGTATTGCTGCAGCTCATTTCGGAGCAGGAGCCCTGTGATCAGTGCCAGTAAAAGAAGAACCAAAAAGGGAATAAAAAAGTAAGAGGGTCGCATGTAAAGGTGTCTCCTTGGGTATGAACGACGATACTCTATACATTCAATCCTGCGTTGTGTCAAAGTTGCTTGCCATTTTCGTAAAGGTTCCTATGTTGAAAATCCAGCTTGTTTTGTTGCCGCCATCGCTTGCCAGCTGGCATCTTTGACGATGATAATAAAGAATGTCCAGCCCCTGTACAGGCGCAGATGCAGCAACCGTAAGGAGGAAGAATGTTGGAAAATAAAAGTGATACATCCATATATCAAGGTTTTGAGCAAGGGCCTATTCGCCCTCCCAGCGAGGCTGGCAGTCTTCTGATCCGGGTTACACGGAACTGCCCATGGAACCGGTGCCGGTTCTGCCCTGTATACAAAGGGAGCCGTTTCAGTTTGCGGCCTGTGGACCATGTTCTTGCCGATATCGACAGTGTGCATGCCTGCCTGACGGCTTTGCAGGCCGACGCGTCAGGAGGCCCCGTGACACGGGATATGGTGACGCGTGCGGGAAAGGATTTGTCCGGACCGGAGCTGGATGCGCTGCATGCAACACTTAACTGGATGGCCCATGGCATGGAATCTGTTTTTCTTCAGGATGCCAACAGCTTGATTATGAAACCGGATGATCTCATATCGGTGCTGCGCCATATTCGGGACCGCTTTCCATGGATCAGCCGGATTACCTCGTATGCACGCTCCCATACCATTAAGGGAATTCCTGATGCAAAGCTGAGGGAGATGGCTGAAACCGGTCTGAACCGCATTCATGTGGGGATGGAATCCGGTTGTGATGAGGTGCTGGAAAGAATTCGGAAGGGCGTTACGCGGGGAGTGCATATTATGGCCGGTCAGAAAGTGAAGGCAGCTGGCATGTCCCTTTCCGAGTATGTCATGCCGGGCCTTGGCGGCAGGGATCTTTCTGAAGCCCACGCCATGGACACGGCCGATGCTCTGAATCAGATCAACCCGGATTATATACGGCTGAGAACCCTGGCCCTTCCGGCCCATACAGAGCTTTACCAGGACTGGCAGGAAGGCCGTTTTGAGAAATGCAGCGGTGAAGAAGTGGCACGGGAAATGCTCGGTTTTATTATGGCACTGGAAGGAATTTCCAGTACCCTGACCAGTGATCATGTGCTGAATCTCTTTGAAAGTGTCAATGGAAGGTTTCCGGAGGATAAACCGCAAATGATAGCAGAAATCCAGTCTTTTCTGGATCTTCCGGAAAAGGACAGAATGTTGTACCAGGCGGGACGCCGGATGGGCGTGTATCGCGGAATGGCAGATTTCAGGGACCTGCAGCGCCGGGGTCGTGTGGAGGAAGCCTGCCGACGTTATGGAATCCGGCCGGATAATCTGGAAGAGGTGCTGGATGACCTTATGCGACGATTCATCTGATGAAAAACAGTATGGGAGTTTACATTCATGTGCCTTTCTGCAAATCCCGCTGCAGGTACTGTGATTTTTATTCCACTGCCAGTCTTCAGGCTATGGATGACTGGTCGCAAGCCATTCTGGATGAAATAAGTCTCATGGAAAAACCGAAGGGAAAGGGGGTGGATACCCTGTATTTTGGAGGGGGAACTCCCTCTCTTCTGGATGCGGATGTGATAGGCCGGATTGTGGATGCTGTGGATAGCCGATACGGCATCCGACAGGGGGCTGAAATCACGCTGGAAGCCAATCCTGGCAGCGTTTCACCTCATAAACTGATGGAATTTCGCCATGCCGGAGTGAATCGTTTGCATTTCGGCATACAGAGCCTGGATGAACAGGAACTTTGTTTCCTTGGCCGTAGCCACAGTGTGAAAGAAGCTCTGGATGCATGGGATGCGGGAAGGAGGGCCGGTTTTTTCAATATGGGATTGGATCTGATCTACGGGCTTCCAGGTCAGGGCAGGGTCTTCTGGGAATCCGGACTGAAAAAAGCGCTGAGCCTTGGGCCGGATCATCTTTCCCTTTACATGCTTTCCATAGAGTCGGATACCCCCATGGGACGGGATCTGGAGGCAGGGGTGCTTTCTGCCCCGGATGAATCCATGGTGGCGGATCTTCTGCGGTTTACGTTGTACTATATGGATGCAGCCGGTTACCCATGGTATGAAGTCTCCAGTTTTGCAAGGGGAGAAGAATTCCAGTCCCGTCACAATCTCGGGTATTGGGAAAAAAAAATTTGCCTTGGTTTCGGACCGGGTGCCCATAGCTATATTCATCCCCTGCGATGGTCCAATGCTCCGGATCTTGCTTTTTATATCAACTCAGTGAGGCAGAAACAGCTTCCACGTATTCTGGAAGAGCCCCTGACCAGGGATGGGGAGCAGATTGAAGGGTTTTATCTGGGGTTCAGAACCCGCAAGGGACTGGATATCCAGGCATGGGATACTGCGTTTGGCGGTTCTTTTCATACAGAATACGGGGGTCTGCTGGATTATTATGAGCAGAAAGGTTTTTTGATTTGTGACAGCCGGTTCTGTCGTCTCACTGTGGAGGGAATGGTTTTTCTGGATGCCGTTACGGCAGCTTTCTGCTGTAGCTGACAGGCGTTCTGTGGATGGATAACAGGCAAGGGCAGCTCCTCCTGTCGATACTAACCGACGGAAGGAGCTGGGATTATGCCGGTTTCTACCTGTCTTTTTTGGGTAGGATCAGGTGGAAATGGTTGCTATCAGAACACTAATGTAAAAGCGAGCCAGAGATATGTGGGTGGCAAGATTGGCTCTGTGATTGGCGAGAAGCCCGCTCATGTCGCTATTTAAAATAATAAGTGGTTTGATTTCTTCTGCTTTTTTGCAGTAATAGATGGCTTTGCGCAGGCTGTCCAGCCCGTCTCGATTCTGCAGCATGGGATAAAAATCATGTTCTACAGCTTCAAGAATGATGGACATGGCATTGGCTACTCCCTGGGAATAATAGAAGTAATCGTCAGCCTTAAAAAAGCTGACAGGCCGTCCATCGCTTTCATGGCTTTTGATGAGGTTCTCATTGCAGCTGCCCAGAAGATTCTTATAGGCAATGAGCAGAGGGATGAGATTGTCGGAACGGTTGAAAAAATTGGCATCGCCCTTGGCCAGTTGTTCCTGGTAGCGGCCCATTTCCCTGAGTCCTGCCTTATATTTTGACTCTGCTGATGGAAACCAGAATTTAGTGGGGCGGATCATGAACCAGTTCATGGCCTGCTCCAGATGCGTATTGAAGGAAGCCGTGCTGCCGGTTCGGGAAATATCCTCGGCCAGCTTCACGGCTGTTCTTCGTGTGACCTCAAGGGTACCCAGCTGAAAGTTGTTTACGTTGTCCGTGGGGCGGATCAGATCATTGGGCCGCCATCCCCAGAATCGTTCATACAGCTCGTGATGCATGGGCTGCATGGCTGCTTCCACAAAAGCCCAGCCGACTACATTCTGGGAAGTAGCCGTATTGGGTGGAGGCAAAGATGCTGCACGGGAAGACCGGGCAGGAGTTTCTGCAGCCATTTCAGTCCGGGTGGTTTCTCTGGGAGTGATGGTCTGAACATGTCCTTCACTTCCTGGGCGTATGATGCTCTGGCCTTCCCTGTCGCTGGAAGACAGGGAAGGTGCTGCTTCAATGGGATTCGGGCTGTCTGTTGACCGCATGATCCCGAAAATAGTACCGGTAAGCCATAGCCCGAAAAGAGTAAAAAAGATTGCCTTGCCTGCCTGACGGGTGGCAAAGATGCCAAAGGAACTGGTTTCCTCTTTTGAATTTTCTGTATCCCTGTCATTGTGCATGGTGGGTCCTTATGGGCGTTGTTTTTTAGAAAAAGTTTATCTTTCCATTGGGTTCTGTTTCCTGAGCTTCCGTGTGTCACCGATGCGGATGGTCAGGTGAATGCCGTCAAAATATTCCATGAGCGGTATGACATATTTTCGTGCAATACCGCCGCAGACTTCCTTGAATTGAGTTGGATTCATTTCTTCATTTTGAAGGAGAAAGTCAACTACTTTTTCCTGAAGTTCATCCAGAGAAGTCCGATAAAAATAAAGTTCTTCCTTTACCCTGACCATGAGATTTTCCCGGATAAGAATTTTCATCACATCCGGAGCTGCCTGGGCCTGTCCCTTGTCCAGCGTTCTTACTATTTCCCGGAAATAGGGAGGGGTGATGCCCGCTTCCTTGTAGACGGCGAGAATTCTTTCCCGCAGGGCTTCCTGATCCACCTGAAGGGCAACCTTGTGGGTGCTGAGCCGGACAATTTCTTCTTCCTGTACCATTTGCCCATCTTTTACCAGCTGGTTCAGGATCTGGTTGAGAAGGCGAGGCTGAATATAGGAAGGGAACTTGCTTTTCAGCTCTTCTTTGGGCAGGCCTTCTTTCAGAGGGTGGGACTGATGAAACTTTTCCAGGTAGTCCGTTGCAAAATAGCAGAGCCTTGTAAAGGCATCTGCATGAATATAGCTTTTGGCTTCCTTATCCATAACCAGAATGGTCCGGTTGGAAAGGAGTTTCTGCAGGATTCCGCCCAGCTGTTTTTCCGAGAGGTTGGTCACCAGTCTGAGGTCGGAGAGGGTGGAGCCTACAGCCCCCGCCTGAAGCAGGTGGAAGGCAGCGGCTTCTTCACTTCCGGACTCACTGAGATGGTTGAGCCCCTCAATGATTGAATCCTGGAACCGTTTGTGCTTTCGGGGTACGGGGTTCAGTATGGTGCCGCCCCCGATGGTTCGGACAGGGGAGTAGGAGCGTACCACATAGCGGTCATCCCGAACGCAGACCATGGGAGTGTCAAAACGGAACTGGACAGGTGCTTTTTCTCCGGGGGACAGGGTATCCCTGTCAAGGAGAATGGTGAGCGCTGTGATTTCGCTGGTACCCGTATGAAAACGGACGCGGGTGCGGTTTTTCAGGGGCTTTTCATTGCTGGGCAGATAGTGAAAATCCGCATCCACCATGAAGGTATTTTTCAGAGCGTCTACGGGGGCAATGACATCTCCTCGCTGCACTTCCGAAAGATCCAGGCCCTGAAAGTTCATGGCAGTTCTCTGACCGCATACCGCTGCCGTGACGTTGTTGTTGTGAACCTGCAGTCCCCGTACGCGGGACTGGGTCAGGGCGGGATATACCATTACGGTATCGCCCGTGCTGACGGAACCGGAAATCAGGGTTCCGGTAATCACGGTACCAAAGCCCTTCATGGAGAAGGCTCTGTCTACAGGGAGTCTGAAAACGGTAGTGTTACGGATGTCCGGTACCAGATAGGCCATATGGGCGATGGTACGAATCAGTTCTTCCAGGCCCTGACCCGTATGGGAGGAAACAGGGATGATGGGTGCTTCGGCAAGAAAGCTATCGGAAAGAAAATCTCTGACATCTTCCGTGACCATTTCGAGCCATTCTTCATCCACCAAATCGCACTTGGTGAGTACCACAATACCCTGGCGGATGCCCAGTAGAGAACATATTTCCAAATGCTCACGGGTCTGGGGCATGGTGCCTTCGTCGGCTGCAATGACCATTGCAACGATGTCGATGCCTGAAGCACCGGCAACCATGTTTTTGACAAATTTTTCATGACCGGGTACATCCACAACCCCGAGACGTCTGCCGTCCGGGAGGTTGAGAGAGGCAAATCCTAACTCAATGGTGATACCCCGTTTTTTTTCTTCTTTCAGTCGGTCTGTGTCCGTTCCCGTAAGCGCACGAACAAGGCTTGTTTTCCCATGATCGATATGACCGGCTGTGCCGAGAATAATTTCTTTCAAAATACCGCAAGGCTCCGTTGGAGAAGTGTGCATGTGGCAGGCGTTCGTTTGGGAAGAACCTCCAGATTTAGAAGGTCGAACGCCATGGAATCCTGTATGAATTAGTGCATAAGGCCTTCCGGGTCAAGATTTCCTTTTAAAAGGTCCTTTCTTTTTCCGGATGAAAGAAAAAAAGCCTTGCATTTTTTTACCGCCACAGATATAAGCAATCTCGTTTTTGTGGTGGGTATAGCTCAGTTGGCAGAGCACAAGGTTGTGGTCCTTGGGGTCGAGGGTTCGAGCCCCTCTACTCACCCCATAAAAAACTCTGCGCCCGTAGCTCAGCTGGATAGAGCGTCGGACTTCGAATCCGCAGGCCGGGGGTTCGAATCCCTCCGGGCGCGCCATAAAAAGTAAGGGTTTACAGCTTAGAGCTGTAAACCTTTTTTTTATTGTTTTTAATTAATCCCAGTTTTTCAACTGACGCAGCTGGAATTTATCGGAACAACTTTTGGATTCAGAATGGTATTCTGCAAGGTTTACGTTTCTGAAAAATGACAAGTCACCTCCACTCGCACATCTGCAGCCTTCCACCGTCCCGCTGCCATCAATCAATCCCGTACCGATCCGCCTGTTCTGGATACCCGAAATATGCGGATTTCCATAAGGGATTTTTAATCATAAAAAACCGCCCCGCTGTGGGAACGTGCTTTGGTTTTTTATGAATCAGGGCTGATTAAAAAAGATAATAATCACTGTCCGCTGTGCACGAGACGAACCGGTTAGTACAAATTCTGGCTGTTCCCGTAGACAAGGCCGGACCTGGTACCGGCGGAAAAGGCTTTGTCACTGTTGTCGGCAGCGGGCAAGGAGGACTAAAACCGGCCATCGTCAGTCGGAACGCTTTTCCTGTAAAATGAGGACAGGGATGGACAATGAGCCGTGTACGAAACCTGTCCCCACGGTTTCGTGTGAGGGTAGTGCTGGGGTGGTTACTTACCGGTGTACTGGCAGGGTTAAGGATTGTATTTCTTATACTCATTATATAGATACAATAGTACTATTGGGTGAAAGGCTCGCTGCGCGTCATTCCTTTTCCTGCTTATGAACTGTCTGGATGGGTATATGCTTACGCTGATTGCTGTTTTGGTTACCGTTGTGGAGGTTCTGGCCATTCTCATGGCGATTCATGCTGTGATGTATGCCAGAAGTTCCCAGGGGGCAGTGGCTTGGGTGATTGCACTGATCACTTTTCCATGGCTGACGCTGCCCTTTTACTGGGTTTTCGGAAGAAATAAGTTTCATGGTTATCTGGAGGCTCTTCGGCAGGGCTCCCTGGAAAAAGCCCGTGAAGTGAAGGAGCAGATAGAGACTCTGGAAAGATACCGTGCGTTTTCTCCTGAAGATCAGCCGGACACATACCGGCTATTTGAAAGTCTTGCACGAGCACCTTTTACCCGTGGCAACAAGGTTCGGCTTCTTGTGAATGGGAAGGCTACATTTGAAGCCATTTTTTCAGCCATAGGAGAAGCGGAAAATTATATTCTGCTGGAATTTTTTATTGTGCGGGATGACGCTCTGGGCCTGCGACTGCAGAAGCTTCTCATGGAAAAAGCCAGGGCAGGCGTCAGGGTGTATTTTCTCTATGATGAGATCGGCAGTCGTAAACTGAAAGCCGGGTATGGTCGCAGGTTGAGGGATGCGGGTGTGCAGTTCCGGCCTTTTTTTACCCGCAGGGGTTTTTTTAACCGGTTTCAGCTGAATTTCCGCAATCATCGTAAAATTGTTGTGGTGGACGGCAGGGAAGCTTTTGTGGGCGGGCATAATGTGGGAAGGGAGTATCTTGGGAAAAGCAGGAGGTTCGGTTTTTGGCGGGATACCCATATGGGCGTACGGGGGCCGGCAGTTCTTGCGGTCCAGCGGGTGTTTGAAGGGGACTGGTATTGGGCCACAAGAGCGACACTTTCTCTGCGTAGGGATCCGGAAAATGAAGAGGGGATGGGTACCCCTCTTCTGGTTCTACCCACGGATCCTGCCCACAATCTCGAAGCATGTTCCCTTTTTTTTGTGAATGCCATTCTGGCTGCCAGAAAAAGAGTCTGGATTGCAAGCCCCTATTTTGTTCCCAACGATGCTGTGATGCAGGCCTTGCAGACAGCCGCTCTACGGGGTGTGGATGTACGTATTCTGCTTCCATCCCGTTCGGATTTCTGGCTGGTTCATCTGGCCGGTTATGCCTATCTGCAGAAACTGGCCATGGAAGGCATTCGTATTTTTCGGTATCTTCCGGGGTTTTTGCACCAGAAAGTGATGCTGGTGGATGATCAGTTTGCAGCCGTTGGTACGGCCAATGCCGATAACAGATCCTTTTATCTGAACTTTGAAATCACGCTGATTGCAGCGGACTCAAAAGTGGCGGAGACTGTCGGGGAGATGCTGCAGAGAGATTTTAACGTTTCCTGTGAGGTCAATGCTCAAAGCCTGCCAAAACCTTTGTGGTTTTATCGTTTTGCCGTTCGTTTTGCAGGTCTCTTTTCTCCCGTGCTGTGATCACCGGGAGAGCTCTGTCCATTATTATCTTTGTTTTCCGATGGAGGGGAGCGGAAGGTACGAATCCGGAAGAAGGAAATGATGGCAAAGGTAATACTGAGCAGTATGATGAAATTGGCGGCAAAGAAAAACAGGATAAAGTAGCCCGGTTCTTCAAGGTGGTAGGCAATTCGTAGCACCAGTATGCCGAACAGGGCAAAAGCAAGGGACAGCAGGATGAGAAAGCCGTAAAAAAGCTGGTAACCGGATGCAAAGAAAAATTTCATGATGGGCTCCTCTCTTGCGGGTTGTGACATCATTTTGTCCTGCATCTGACGCCATTGAAATGGACAGTCTGGCTGATACACGAAAATGGGCTGCAAGGTCACGTTTTTTCTTAAGGAATGGAGTACAATGTCCGGTTCGAACTTTTGTATTCATCGTTTCATGGAAATTTTGAAGGAGGCTTACAGGGAGTGGAATGCTCCTGTCATAAGTCTTATGGCGGCAACGGGTGCAACGCCTTTCGGTGTTCTTGTGGCAACACTTCTTTCCCTGCGGACCAAGGATGAGGTTACGGAAGCAGCGGCACGGAGACTTTTGAGCAGGGCAGATACTCCTGAGCGTATGCTGAATCTGGGTGAGGAGCGTATACGGGAGTTGATTTTTCCCGTGGGGTTCTACCCGACCAAAGCCAGGCGACTTATGTCCATCGCTGCCATTCTCGTGGAAAAGTATGAAGGCGGTGTTCCGGATTCTATGGAGGAGCTGCTGGCCCTGCCGGGGGTGGGGCGCAAAACAGCCAATCTTGTTCTGGTGGAAGGGTTCGGTATTCCAGCCATTTGTGTGGATACCCATGTTCACCGCATTTCCAACCGACTGGGCTATGTGGAAGCCCCTACGCCGGAAAAAACGGAAATGGCACTCAGGGCCAAGCTGCCCCTTGAGTACTGGGTTGCCTACAATGAGATTCTTGTGGCTTTTGGTCAGACCCTCTGCCGACCAGTCTCCCCATGGTGCAGCCGGTGTCCTGTGGCTGCCCTTTGTCCGCGTAAAGGGGTAGAGCGCTTCCGCTGAAAGACTGTGTGTTTCCCCAAAAGCAGGTACAGGCTTTTGGGGCTATCCGCCGATTCGTATCATAGCCGTGTCAACCTGATCTGCGCTCTCCGGGTTAAAGTGATGTTCCGCGCCTTTATGCTTTAGACTTTCCCGTAATATTTCCTGCAGTCTGCTATTGGGTACTCCCCGGCGCAGGGGGCCTCCTATGTCCATGCTTTCATCGGAAAGAAGGCAGGGCCGCAGGCGTCCATCGGCAGTGAGTCTGAGGCGGTTGCAATTGTGGCAGAAATGTCTGCTCAGTGCCGGGATGAAGCCGATTTCTCCGATGGCTCCCGGAAAGGAAAAGCGGCTTGCAGGACCGTCTTCGGCTTCGCTGCTGATGGGTGAGAGAGGGCCGAGGGGTTCCAGAATCTGTCGGATTTCGGGTACCAGTATGGGGCGGTGGTTCCTGTTGTGGCGATGACCGATGGGCATTTCCTCAATGAAGCGGACACTGACGGGCCATTGACGGGCAAGGGAGGCCAGTGGAAGAAAATCTTTTTCATTGATTCCCCGAAGGGCAACGGCATTGAGTTTGATCCGGAAAGAACCGGATTCAACGGCTCTTTCTATCCCTTCCCACACGGTATGGAAGCAGTCTTTGCCTGTGATGCGGGCAAATTTGCCGGGGTCCATGGTATCCAGACTGATGTTGAGTTGATGAACTCCGGCCTCCTCGAGCTGATTAAGGGTAGAAGCCAGCCGTACACCATTCGTGGTGATGGCAAGACGGCGGAGACCCGGAAGTTTTCCCAAATGATTCAGAAAAGAAAAGACGCCTTTTCGAATCAGGGGTTCTCCGCCCGTAATGCGTATTTTACGGATTCCCATATCAAGGGCTGTCTGAGCAATTACAAGAATTTCCTCAAAGCGCAAAATATGCTGATGGGAAAGCCTGGGATTGGGTTTTTCGGGAGTGCAGTAGAGACACCTAAGATTGCAGTGATCTGTTATGGAAATGCGCAGATAGGTGACGGGCCTGCCGCATCCATCCTGAAGAGGTAGGGTCACAGGCTGCTCCGTACAAACATGCCGGACTTTCCACCCTCTTTTTCCATAAGCCGTATGCCGGAAATCTCCATGGTTTTGTCCATGGATTTAGCCATATCATAGAGGGTGAGAGCGGCGGCGGCTACGGCTGTTAACGCTTCCATCTCCACACCGGTTTTGTCAAAGGTTTTCACTTCTGCCTCAATGCCTATGCAGTTGTGGTTTCTGTCTGTTGTAAAATCTACACGGATTCCTGTCAGAATAAGAGGGTGGCACATGGGAATGAGCTCTGCCGTGCGTTTGGCAGCCATAATGCCCGCAATGCGTGCGGTTTCAAGAACATTGCCTTTTCTTCCCTGACCGGAAAGGATTTGGCTGAGGGTTTCCGGTTTCATATGAATGGAGCCTTCTGCTCTGGCGCGTCGGAGGCTGGGTTGTTTATCGGATACATCTACCATCCGTACCCGTCCTTCGTTATCAAGGTGTGTCAGTTCGGACATTGTTTTCCTTATGCCTCTGTCTGGTCTGTCGGGGAGTTAAAAGAATTCCGTTTTTTGAGTGGCTTCTTTTTTGATCGATTCCAGTGTGGATGTGAGAGCATGGATCACGTGTTCACGGATATCCCCTGCCACAACGATGTACATGACATCATCTCCGACTTTCAGAGGCTTGTCTTTGAATATATGTACAAGTACATCCAGGATGCCGGGCATGGCTTTTGCCTTATGGATAATTTCCGCCAGGCGGGAGGAATCCACGCTGACCCGAAGTCCCGTAACTTTTCTGCCATCGCGACTGGTCTCACGTACTACGCCATTGTGGCAGAGAACCATGCCCGCTTGGGGAAAACGCGGATTCTTTTTGATTTCATTCAGAAGATCCTGAAGCGACAGTGTCATAAGGTCTCTTTCTGCTCTTGCGGATGAAGGGGAGGAAACACCCCGTTCTGCTTGACCGAACGCAGGAACGGGGTTTGCCAGTTGGATGATGGTAACAGAGTTTTACCATCGTAATCTCTATGACTTTTATTTTTTAAAAGAACGGGCAAAAAGATCGGCTATGGCAGCGCGTCCCTCATCGGTCAGATGCCGTGTTCCTGTGGCGGCAAACGTTGTATGGGTAATGACCGGCGCTTCTTTTATCCACTGGTTCTGTTTCCATGAGAACCATTCCATGGATTTCTGATCGTATACGGAAAGGGGGCGGTTAAAAAACTTGGCCAGCTCCACTCCCCAGCCCGTGCCTCCTTTTACGGTACCGTCATCCTGGATCCACCCTACGGCCAGTACCTGATGACCATGGTTAATGGTGTGAAAGAGCAGCTGCATGACCTTACGTATGGTGTCTGCTTTGGTATAGCCACGACCCATGCGTTTGGAAACAATCTCCATGCTGACATCTCCCTTGGCCAGGGTCGTTTCATCAAGAACCTGCATGGCATTACTGCGTTCGATGGAGCGGCCAGGCCATGAGTAATGAACTTCCTGAATACCATAGCTTTGAGCAAGGCGACCAAATTCGCTTTCCGTTCCCTGATGACCGCTGGTATAAAGAGTGGTTTGGGACTGTGTCATGGAGCCTCCGTGGAATGAAATGGGTAGGGGACAGGGTATTCACCGGCAATGATCCGGGCTGCCTTGCCAGCGAACAGACAGTTGGGTATAAAATGTACGGACAGCAGCAAAAAAATCAAGCGTCATTTGGATAAAGTCAGAAAATAAAGCTGAAACATGGACATGCAGGCACAGGTTTTGGGTCAAGGGTCTGACCATTTGACAACCTATCGGATCCCAAGAAGAAAGTCGCTTGACAAGAAGGGGTCAGACGCTTAGTAAGTCCTTTTACACTGAAACGAGATACTTTCAATTCTTTTCTCAGAGCTGTTTTTACGGAACTCTGAATTTTTCCTGAAACCCATATCTGTGCGGAGGAGGTAAAATGATAAAGCGGTGTGGAACAATTGTATTGGTAAGTCTGATGATGCTGGTCTGGGCGGGGGCTGCGATGGCCGAATGCCGTACCTGGACTCAGATTCAGTCATCCGGATTTTTTATTGTGGGCACCAGTCCGGATTATCCTCCTTTTGAGAGCATCGATGATAAGGGAAATATTGTTGGTTTTGATATTGATCTGATTCGCGCTGTTGCGGAAGAAATGGGTCTTCAGGTCAGACTGCAGGGTATGGGGTTCGATTCCATCCTTATTGCTGTGCGCAGCGGTCAGGTTCAGCTTGGTATGTCCAGCTTTTCAGTGACGGATGAGCGCAGAGAAAGTGTGGACTTTACCATTCCCTATTATAAAAGCGGACAGGTGGTTCTTGTGAACCCTGATTCCGGTATCCGGAGCATTGAAGACCTGAAAGGAAAGGTCGTATCCGCACAGATCGGGTCCACAAGTGCCGAAGCGGCTCAATCCATTGAGGGAGCAACTGCCCGTATTGTGGATGATGCCAGTACCGCTGTGATGATGCTTCGGAACAGAGCTTCCCATGGTGTTGTGCTGGATGTGGCTATAGCAGAAAATTATGTGCAGCGATTTGGCTTTGTTCAGCTGGACGAAGCACTGAATTATGAAGAAGTGGCTGCGGTAATCCGCAAAGGATGTCCGGAATTTCTTGAGGCTCTGAATGTTGCTTTTGAACATGTTATGAAGTCTGGCAAACTGGATGAGTTGCGGGAAAAGTGGAACGTGTAAAAACAGAATTCACCTAGAAAATGAGGTGGCCTGGTAAGCCATGTGATGGCCCCTGAATTCCCCCTGTGTCTGATTCGGGCTCATGGGCCATCTCAGCCTGGGGGCAAGGTTCATTCCCCCAGGCGATTGGATACCTGCCTGAAAAAGGGCGTTGTATGGTACTGTGTATGGTCGCATGTTGATTGACTGTACGTTGCTCCCGATGGAGTTTTGAATTCGTTTTTTCACCATCAAACGATTATGTCGTAATTTTTGCAGAAACGGGTACTTAATGCAGGCTTTCATCGGGTAATAGGCTTTTTCGCTTTTTTTTGTATCGGGCCTGGGCATGAAACGAAGCTGAGGTATTCCGAAGAGTACATTTTGTATTGATAAGAAGGGTATAGACAGAGTATGGAGTTGGATTTTGCGCTGCTCTGGCAGCATAGGATGTTTCTGGTTAAAGGGGCAGTGGTAACAATTCAGCTGACGCTGGGGGCCATTCTTCTGGGGTTTATCCTTGGCTGTGTGGCCGGTATCGGCCGGGTTTCCCGGAATACCACATTCCGAATTGTCAGTGGGATTTATGTCTATGTCCTGCGGGGAACCCCCATGTTGCTGCAGATTTTTTTTGTCTATTTCGGGGTGCCCCAGATTTATATGGCAATAACGGGTAACAGCATGACTCCGGATCCTCTGATGGCCGGAGTGATCGCCCTCGGATTCAATTCCGGTGCCTATGTGGCAGAGATTGTCAGGTCAGGCATTGAAGGTATTGCCAAAGGGCAGATGGAGGCAGCGCGTTCTCTGGGCATGACCCATGGGCAGGCCATGCGCCATATTATTCTTCCACAGGCCTTTCGAAGAATTATTCCACCCCTCGGTAATGAAATTATCATTCTACTGAAAGATTCCTCTCTGGTTTCTGTCATTGGTGCTGGTGAGCTGATGTATTCTGCAAGGGTCATGGGTGCGCGGTACTATGATTATGTGCAGTTTCTTGTGGGAGCAGCGTTGATTTATCTTTTACTGACCTTTGTGATCTCTCAGCTTCTTGCACTGCTGGAGCGTAAATTAAAGGTGGCCTAGAAAAGCAGTCTGCGGAAGTCTGTACACCAAGGATGGAATTTTTCATGACCTGAGGAAAGGAAGGCTGCTTTGATGCGGCTCTGAAATACTGCTATGGAACTGATTGCTTACGATACTTCGGCGTGGTCCCTGTTGCCTCCTGCCATTGCCATTATTCTGGCAGTCCTTACCCGGAGAGTTCTGATCTCTCTGGGCCTGGGCATTATCACGGGCGTACTGATGCTCTGCGGTTTCTCTCCGGGAGCAGTTCTCTCTTACCTTGGCTCCATTGTTCTTTCCCTTTTCTGGGAAGACGGCGGAGTGAATACCTGGAATGTTTTTATTGTTTTGTTCCTGATTTTGCTTGGTATCATGACTCGGGCCATTGCCCTTTCCGGTGGTAGCCGTGCTTTTGGTGAATGGGCCATGGAGCGTGTAGCCTCCCGCAGGGGAGCCCGTATGCTGACGGCCATTCTTGGTGTGTTTATTTTCATTGATGACTACTTTAACAGTCTGGCCGTGGGCTCCATCAGCCGACCCGTGACGGATCGTTACAGAATTTCCAGGGCAAAGCTTGCCTACCTTCTGGATTCCACGGCTGCACCTATCTGTGTCATTTCACCGGTTTCAAGCTGGGGGGCCTATATTATTGCCCTGATAGGCAGTGTGCTGGCTGCCCATTCCTTTATGGCATCCCATTCTCCCCTCGGTACCTTCATGTCCATGATACCCATGAACTATTATGCGATTTTTTCCCTGATGCTGGTTTTTTTTGTTGCCTGGACAGGGCGGTCCTTCGGACCCATGAGAATTCATGAAGAAAGGGCATTAGGCGGGCAATTGTATGATCCGGACAGAACACCTATAGCGGGGAATATTGAAGCGGTGGATGACCAGGGCAAGGGATCCGTACAGGATCTTGTGCAGCCCATTCTTGTGTTGATTCTGGCTACAACAGCAGCCATGATCTGGACCGGAGCCAGTGAGATGGGTGATGAACCCTTCACTCTTCTGGGAGCCTTTGAAAACACGGATGTGGCAAAATCCCTTGTCTATGGTGGCCTTGCCGGGCTGGCAGTGACCTTCGGTCGAATGGTGCTGGCCGGTCATGGTGCCCGGACCTATGCTTCCGCTCTTGTTGAGGGGACACGGGCCATGCTTCCGGCTATCTGGATTCTGCTGTTTGCCTGGACTATTATCATTGTCATTAAAGCCATTCAGACCGGTGTTTATCTTGCTGGAATGATAGATGGCACCATTCCCATTGCCCTGATTCCCGTACTGGTGTTTCTGATTTCTGGTGCAATGGCCTTTGCCACGGGTACGAGTTGGGGGACGTTCGGTATTATGCTTCCCATTGCCGGAGATATTGCAGCAAAGGTAGCACCTGACCTGCTTCTGCCTGTTCTGGCCGCTGTTCTCGCAGGTGCTGTCCTCGGTGACCATTGTTCCCCTATTTCCGATACGACAATTCTGAGCTCAACGGGGGCCTCCTGCCATCATATGGACCATGTGCTGACCCAGCTTCCCTATGCTCTTTTTACCGCAGCCATTGCCGGGGTAGCTTACCTGATGCTTGGCTTCACGGGGAGTGTGGGGTTGGGTCTTCTGGTCGGCGTGGCTCTTCTGAGTCTGGCAGGATTCTACGTGGTTAAAAACGATGTGGGAAGAATCGAAGAAAATTGAATTCTGTTTTGTGTAACGGGGTCTTTTTCAGGTAATCTTCCATAGATTCCCGTTTAAGTGGCGTTACCAAAGAGGCAGGTTTTTCATCATCCTGAACTGTTCGGGATATGAGAAAGACTTGCCTCTTTTTTGTGTTTCTGCCACTGTAAAAAATCTCTTTACAGCTTTTTTTGACCTGAATAGTCCGCTGATATGTGTTTTTTTGACTTTGTATGTTTTCGTGCGGACTATAGTTTTTGTTCCCGGTTTTCTTGAGGCACCCATACTTTATACCAAAGGAGAAGGATGCATGAAAGATGACAAAAGAAAACTGACAACCAATGGAGGAGCTCCCGTACCCGATAATCAGAATGTGCTGACAGCAGGTCCGCGGGGCCCCATGCTTCTGCAGGATATCTGGTTTTTGGAAAAGCTGGCGCATTTTGACAGGGAAGTGATCCCGGAGCGAAGGATGCACGCCAAAGGTTCCGGCGCCTATGGGACTTTTACGGTAACCCATGATATCAGTTCTTATACCCGGGCAAAGGTTTTTTCTGAAGTGGGTAAACAGACCGAATTGTTTGCCCGTTTCAGTACGGTTGCCGGCGAGCGGGGTGCTGCGGATGCGGAGCGGGATATTCGTGGTTTTGCACTGAAATTCTATACGGAAGAAGGAAATTGGGATCTCGTTGGTAACAATACGCCGGTCTTTTTTTTACGGGATCCTTTGAAATTTCCTGACCTGAACCATGCTGTGAAAAGGGACCCCAGAACCAATATGCGCAGTGCCACAAATAACTGGGATTTCTGGACGTCGCTGCCGGAAGCCCTCCATCAGGTTACCATAACCATGAGTGACCGTGGTATACCTGCCAGCTATCGTCATATGCATGGCTTTGGAAGCCATACTTTCAGTATGATCAATGCCACCAATGAGCGTTTCTGGGTAAAGTTTCATTTTAAGACCCAGCAGGGAATTCAGAATCTTACGGATGCGGAAGCGGAAGCTCTGATCGGAAAATGCAGGGAAAGCCATCAGAGGGATCTGTATGAGAGCATTGAGAACAGGGATTATCCCAGATGGACCTTGTTCATACAGGTTATGCCGGAGAAAGAGGCTTCTTCCTGCCCATACCATCCCTTTGATCTGACCAAGGTCTGGTCACATAAAGATTATCCCCTGATTGAGGTTGGGGTGATGGAGCTGAACCGCAATCCGGATAATTATTTTGCGGAGGTGGAGCAGTCGGCTTTTAATCCCGCTAATGTGGTGCCGGGTATAGGTTTTTCTCCGGATAAAATGCTGCAGGGCCGTCTTTTTTCTTATGGTGATGCCCAGCGCTACCGCCTAGGAGTCAATCATCACCTGATACCCGTGAACAAGGCTCGTTGCCCATTTCACAGTTATCACCGGGATGGAGCCATGCGCGTGGACGGAAACCATGGCAGTACTCTTGGATATGAACCTAACAGCTACGGAGAGTGGCAGGAACAGCCAGATTATTCAGAACCTCCCTTGAGTCTGGAAGGTGCGGCTGATCACTGGAATCACAGGGATGACGATGATTATTATTCTCAGCCGGGAGCCCTTTTCCGGCTGATGACGCAGGAACAGCAGGAGATCCTGTTCGGCAATACGGCCAGAGCCATGGGAGATGCCCCCGCAGAAATCAAGATGCGGCATATCGGAAACTGCTTTAAGGCCGATCCAGCATATGGGGAAGGTGTTGCCAGGGCAATGGGCATCCGCCCGGACCAGATTTCACGATAAGACGGATTGAATGGATTTTGAGATTTTTGCCGGCATCCTGCATACCAGGATGCCGTTTTTTGTGGAAAAAAGCCTGTTGTTTGCAGAAAAAATGCAGGCTACCTCTTCAGAGAAGATGCGGAGGATCCCTATCCTGTTTTTTTTCGGTCGGATCCGAAAGGGTGTCTTTTTGAAGGCTGGCTGCTTTCTGCATGTCAAAGCGATAGTCTGACCGTATGTGCAGATCATTCTGAGGAAAGGGAATTTCTATATTTTCTTTTCTGAAATCATCGGTGATCTGGAAGCGGATCTGGGTTTCAACCCTGCGGAAATGATCAAGGGTGCTCCAGAAGCGAAGACGGAAGATGAGTGCAGAGTCGCCAAAGTTCATAAAGTGAACATCCGGCGCAGGGTAGGTGAGCACATGTTTGGTGTTGTTGCCAATTTCCAGGAGAACCTTTTCCACTTTACGGACATCGGAGCTGTAGGCAACGCCGATATCGATATTTCTCCGGATACGCTGGTCCTTGAAGCTCCAGTTGATAAGCCGTGAGCTGATAAAATCAGCATTGGGAATAATGAGTGTGGCATTGTCATAGGTCTGGACTACTGTGGATCGGACGTTGATACGCATGACAGTTGCCCATATGCCGTCAATCTCAATGACGTCGCCTACCTGTATGGGCCGTTCAAAAAGCAGAATGATACCACTGACAAAGTTATTGAAGATAGCCTGAAGGCCAAATCCGAGGCCCACCCCCAGTGCACCAAAGGCAACGGTAAGGGTTGTGGTGTTCAGTCCGAACACATGAAGGGCCGCAAGGATTCCAATGCCCCAGATCAGATATCCCAGCAGGGTGAGAATGGAAGCCTTGAGCCCCTGCTCCATCCCGCTTTCCATAAGAATCCGTTTTTCTACAAAAGCTCTGAAAGAACGGGTGATCATAAGGGTTATGATCAGTACGCTCAGGGTCTGTATGAAGCGCAGAAGGCTGAACTGCATGTTGCCAAAGGTAATGGGATAGCTGAGAAGACCGGAAATCAGAGGCAGTATGTTCTCGTGCAGGCGCCAGGCTTTGGCGATGAGGAGTATGGGAAGGGGGATAAGGACAAAGGGCAGGGATTGAATGCCCATACGTTTGAAGAACAGGGCATTGGCAGCTGTTTTATCATCGGAACTGAGTGCTTGCGGAGGTGTCCATTCTTTGATGGCGGCCAGTAAAAGAATATAGGCTCCTATGGCAATAAAAGTGACACCCCATCCCCAGTACCAGAAAAGGGCAAAGGTGCCGTATCCAAAAAGCTCCAGCAGCAGAGCTCCTATGGCTATGGCTTTGGTGCTGATGTGAAGGCCAATTTTGGGAATTTGAGAACTTTGTTCTGGGGCTGGCTTAGCCCACCCGGACCAGAAACGGAAAATGATCATTGCGATGAATATTTCCATGCTCAGTCTTGCAACGAAAAGGAGAGGACTGGAGGGTGGGAAAATCCAGATGGACACCAGCAGTACCGGTACAAAAACAGCCTGTGCCCGTGTGAGATGGCGAAGCAGGATCATGACTTCCGGGGAAGGGGATGGCCGGTTTTCCTTCTGGCATGCCTGTTGAAAGGCAGTGAGCATTCTGAAGAGCGCCAAGAACCACATAAATGAGGATGCTGTTTTGAAAAAGCCTGTGGCAGACAGAATGGCAAGACTCCACATGCAGCCTTCCATGGCAATGGCCATTACCATGAAGGGCAGGGTGCGGCGTGTGGATTCCAGAAGGACAGTCCGCCAGCCTTCAGGGTAGAGGCGTTCCATTTTTTTAAGTTGTGTGAGCAGTCTCAGAAAAAGGGGTAAAAGAAAAAGGGTTGCAATGAGAAGGCGGATGGCAATGGTGGGAGAAATTTGCAGCAGAGGGCTGATTTCCGACTGCCAGAATTCCGGAGAAAGAAGGCGAAAGACATTTTCGCGAATTTGAAGCAGGATGGCAAGGGGTGTGCTGGGGTCCAGCAGAGCGCGGAATCCTTCCTGTTTCTGAAAAAGTTCAATGGCTCTCCGATCTCTCAGTGTTTTCTGCAGGCTCAGTGACAGCTCTTCCGTATCCTGACGGAGCTCCCGTATCTCTGTTTTTCTTTCGTGTAATCGTTTTTCCATTTGAATGATCAGATCATGTTTCTTCTCGAGGAGAGTGATAAGGGCGCTCAGGGCACTTCGCACTTCCTCTGCCGCAGCACTGCTATCTTCTTCAGGACTAAGGGACTCTTTTTGTTCATGGGTAATTTTCTGCCGGTTTTCAGTTTGCATACGGAGGTTTCCCATCCGTTCCAGCTGCCGCTGTATGCGCTGGAGATGGTTGTCCATGCTGGTAATGGATGCCTGCTGATCAGCCCTTGCTCTCTCAAGGTCTGTTATGGGGGTATGGGATGCAAGGATGAGATTGCGATGCGATGCTGCAAGGATGCGGAAAGCACGTATTTCCGACTGGGTAATGGTATCCAGTTTTTGTTCATGTTCGATATCTCTGGAAAGTTCTTCCAGAATTTGGGTTTCGTCCTTTACCGATGCTGTGAGAGAAAGGGACAGTTCTGCAAGGGGAATATTCGTGAAGCCATAGGCCCCGTTACCGGAGAGGAGAAGGGATAGCAGGATAAGAATCCGGAGAACCATGGTGCTCCCTGGGCAAAAGTTGGGTATTCATGACATGGGTAAGTTATTTTTTGGGTCAGCCTTTTGAAGAAAGACGACTTTGATATAAGCATTAAACGTTGAAAAAATAAATGGGTTCTGTATTTTTTACCAGAAGACTCCTGATTTGCCACTGTTTCATGTTCTGAATGGATGGAAGGATACTCTTTTCTGTGTTCCATGAACACCCTGTCTGATGGGTCCTCAAAAGCATGTGTTTATTCATAATCATATATGATATGAATGTTTTATCAGCCTTGCATCATACGATACACGGCGCTTGGCGGCAGTGGCTGGACTTTTTGCGGGGCCATGGTATTTGACAAGACACTTTTTTTGTTTTACGCCTGATATAAATATGCCAGTAATACGTTCAGCTGCTGTTCCCACTGGATTCTGGTGCTTCGGAGGTGGGTTTATCCAACAAGGAGGAAAGTATGGAATACGAAAACATTGTTTATTCATCTGCAGATGGTGTCGCAACCCTGACCTTCAATCGTCCCAAGGCATTGAATGCCTTGAATGCGGCTCTACTGACAGAATTTTCCAGCTGCCTTGATGCCATTGATCAGGACGAAAGTATTCGGGTTCTGATTCTTACGGGAAGTGGTGATAAAGCCTTTGTAGCCGGGGCTGATATTTCTGAACTTGCCAAACTCGGCCCTCTGGATGCCAGGTTTTTCTGCCAGCTGGGCCATGATGCCATTGGTAAGTTGCAGAATCTTTCCATTCCTGTCATCGCCGCCGTGAATGGATTTGCCCTTGGTGGCGGTAGTGAGATGGCCCTTGCCTGTGATTTCATCTATGCTTCTGAGTCTGCAAAGTTCGGGTTGCCTGAAATTACTCTGGGCATTATACCCGGTTTTGGCGGTACCCAGCGACTACCCAGGCTGGTGGGTAAAAATATGGCCAAAGAGATGATTTTTACAGGGAAAATGCTCTCCGCTGAGGAAGCCATGGCCATCGGTATGGTAAATAAGGTCTGCCAGCCTGAAGAACTGATGGAGGCGGTAATGAAAACCGCAAAGGGTATTGCCGCCAAAGGCAGGGTTTCCCTGCGGGCTGCAAAAGCAGTTGTGAACAGCGGCATGGATGTGGATCTTGCGACAGCGTGCCGAATGGAAATCGATGCCTTTGCCCTCTGTATGGCCAGTGCAGATGCAAAGGAGGGGACCACGGCTTTTCTTGAAAAACGCAAACCAGTTTTTACGGCTGGACTGAAGGGATAGGCATGGAATAAAGAAGCTTGTATCTGTAGTTTGAATTCTGTCTTGTCATCTGATCCGCTTTGATCCGGCAAAATCTGTAAGCAGTACCAGAAATAAACGAAAATGAGTTGATGGATCGCCCAAGGGTATTGACAAGTTCTACAGGGGCAGGTACATTCCCGCTGAATTTTATTCGGAGGGAAGGATGCGGAATCGAATATATTATCGGGCAGGTTCTCTCTTTTGTAAGTCTGCCCATGTAAAGTGATGCTGAGCATTCTTTGTTCGGTCTCCATTCCAATGGGCAGACGTACTCCGTTTATGCCGCCCATGGAATCGGAATAACAATAAGGCTGTGGGAGGATCGCTCCCGCAGCTTTTTTTTGTATGGGCGTATCCTTTCCCGGATGTGCGATGACAAGGAGAAAAGCCGATGATTTATGACATGGAGTTTGAGACTCTGCCCCGGGAAGCTCTGGAGGCCATACAGCTGAAACGTCTTCAGGCCACTTTGCAGCGTTCCTATGCAACTGTTCCTTTTTATAGGGAGCGTTTCCGCGAGTTTGGGGTGACACCTTCTGATATCCGAAGTCTGGATGACATGGAAAAGCTGCCTTTTCTGGTAAAACAGGACCTCCGGGACAACTACCCTTTTGGTCTTTTTGCTGTTCCCAAGGAAAATGTTGTGCGCATCCATGCCTCTTCCGGCACTACTGGCAAGCCAACGGTTGTGGGATATACGGCAAGAGATATTGAAACATGGGCCAATTTGATGGCAAGGGCCCTGTCCGCAGGGGGCGCCCGGCGTGGAGATATTATCCACAATGCCTATGGTTACGGATTGTTTACCGGTGGTCTGGGGGTTCATTATGGTGCGGAGAGACTGGGAGCCACCGTGATTCCGGTTTCCGGAGGGAATACCAAACGGCAGATCACCATTATGAAAGATTTTGGTCCTTCTATTTTAACGGCAACGCCATCCTATACCTTGCACCTTGCAGAAGTTGCCCGTGAAATGGGTGTTGATTTCAAAGAACTGAATTTCCGCCATGGTATTTTTGGTGCTGAACCCTGGAGTGAGGCCATGCGCCGCCAGATAGAAGGCGACCTCGGGCTTTCTGCTGTGGATATTTACGGGCTCAGTGAAGTCATGGGACCGGGTGTGGCTGTGGAATGCCATGAAGCGAAAGCAGGTCTTCATATTTTTGAAGATCATTTTATTCCAGAGATCATTGATCCGGAAACCGGTAAGCGCCTGCCTCCCGGAGAGGTCGGGGAGCTGGTTTTCACATCTATTACCAAAGAAGCATTTCCTGTTATCCGGTACAGAACAAGGGATATCACAAGACTGATTGAGGAACCCTGTGTCTGCGGACGTACTCTGATACGGATGGAGCGGATTTCCGGCCGTACGGACGATATGCTGATCATTCGTGGGGTGAATGTCTTTCCCTCTCAGATTGAGTCTGTTCTGATGACTATTTCCGAGGTCGAGCCGCACTATCAGTTGGAGGTGGACAGGGAAGACAGCTTGGATATTTTGACGGTTAAGGTCGAGATCAGCCAGAAACTCTTCACGGATGAGGTAAGAGGCCTTCAGAATCTGGAACGTATGATTGCTAAAAATATTAAAGAATATCTTGGAATTTCAGCGAAAGTTCGTCTTGTTGAACCCAAGAGTATTGCCCGGAGTGAAGGAAAAGCCGTGAGAGTTATTGATCGTCGGCGTATATGAAGCTAGTATGGCCTGTGATGATTTTTTTACGGGCCTTTCGGCTGGAAGGGTTGGCACATGAACTCCGGCTGTGTACGGCTTCTCCGATGGGGCAGGTAATGCAAGGCTTTGCCCCTTGGTGATTTCCAACATACGAGATACACGATCGTTCACAACGGTGATAAGGAGGATAGCTGATGAAGGTGGAACAGATTTCTATTTTTATGGAAAACAAGGCAGGTCGTCTTGCGGAAGTGACAGCCATCCTCAAGGAATCCGCTGTGAACATACGGGCTCTTTCTCTGGCCGATACAGCCGATTTCGGAGTGCTTCGCATGATAGTAGACGACACGGTACTGGCGGACAGGGTTCTTAAGGATGCGGGGTTTACCGTTGGTAAAACCGAAGTTGTGGCCGTGGAGGTGACCGATAGTCCCGGCGGCCTGCATGACATCCTTGAGATTCTGCGGGAGAAAAATATCAATGTGGAATATATGTATGCTTTTGTGCAGCAGAGCGGTGATAAGGCCGTGATGATTTTTCGCTTTGATGATGTGGACGGGGCTGTCACGCATCTGTCTGCCCGCGGTATTCCTGTGGTAGGAGGGAA
This sequence comes from Desulfobotulus pelophilus, assembly GCF_026155325.1. NCBI lineage: Bacteria > Pseudomonadati > Thermodesulfobacteriota > Desulfobacteria > Desulfobacterales > Desulfobacteraceae > Desulfobotulus > Desulfobotulus pelophilus. The sequence continues at coordinate 70,642 of NZ_JAPFPW010000014.1, forward strand.
GCGCCTGTACACTCTTTAAAGGAATGTCTTTCTGATATACCACGGATCCCGTCAGGGGTCCGTGGTGTTTTCAGTCCGGAAAGCAATGTATCACACGCTATGAGTTCCGGTTGCAGTTCGGGAAGTGGTTAACTTCCAGCCTCCTATGAGATGGAGATGGAGGTGAAAAACTTCCTGTCCCCCCCCTTTTTCCACATGAAACTGCAGTTTATAACCGCTTTCGTCGATTCCTTCCCTTGCCGCCATTTCTTTTGCGATATAAAAGAGGCTGGCGATCACTTCTTTGTGATTTTTCTGGATGTCATTGATGCTGCGGATGTGCTGTTTCGGTACAATGAGCAGATGGACAGGTGCCTTGGGGTTGATATCACGAAAAACAACAAGATCTTCTGTTTCCATAAGAAATTCTGTGGGTATCTGCCCGGCAATGATTTTACAGAAAATACAGTCTTCCATGCAAACTCCTTATAAAAATAGTGATCTTTTTATGAATCTGTTAATCAGGGATTGTCGGGGAAGTGTTCCCGTATGTAACGTCGGATACCCTCGACAATGCCATCGGCAATACGGCTCTGATATTGTGGATTAGTCAGTCTCTGGCATTCCCTCGGGTTGGTGATGAAGCCTGCCTCAATGAGAATGGAGGGCATCTGGGCACCCAGCAGTACATAAAATGGAGCCTGCTTAACTCCTTTATCACTGATATGACTGTAGTGGGGTTTGACACTGTCAACCATTCCCTTTTGAACATAGGATGCCAGTCTGCTGGATTCATTAATTTTAGCATTTTGCATCAGATCATTCAAAATGGTTTGTAGGTCACTGATGTTTTTGGTGGAAGTCGCATTTTCACGGGCTGCAACGGCAATGGATTCTTCGTCTGTTGCCAGATTGAGAAAATAGGTTTCAATGCCGTAGGCATTGCGGTTGATAGCCGCATTGGTGTGAATGGAGAGAAAGAGATCGGCTTTGTGCTGGTTGGCAAATTGCGTACGTTCCTCAAGGGTGAGGTACGTATCTCCTGTGCGGGTAAGAATAACGTCACATTGTAGCTCTTTTTTCAGTTTTTCAGCGAGTATCTTGGCGATCTGCAGATTGATGTCCTTTTCAAAAACACCTTTCACATGCCCAATGGCCCCGGGATCTTTGCCGCCATGACCAGGGTCAATGACGATCCGGCGGACACCGAGAGCAAGCTGACGCCGGATGGCCCCTCCATTTACGGCAGCGGGTACAGGGGGAGCTGCAGCCGGAATGCTTGCTGCGAGTTCCGCTTTGTCCGATGAGGAGGTGGTACCCCAGATATCGATAACCGTTCTGTGGGGATCAAAAAGCTGAAAAACTTTAAAATCTCTGGACTGGTCAAGATCCATGACCAGTCGGACCCTGTCTGCCGTATTGCGGGCGATACGGAGGGTTTTAACCTGAGGATCCTGGACGTCAATGGACGGTGTAAGGCCTTCCATAAGGGTTGCCAGTTTAAAATCAACATATACTCGGGGTGGAAGCCCTGTTGAACGGTCACGGTTAAGATCGTTGAAAGAGTAAGCAAGTTCACGGTCTGCATCCACAACAATACGGGTCCGGTTGGGATAGGTTTGGTAGCGGACACCCTGGATTTTTCCGAGATGGCTTGTGTCTTCTCCCTCTGCCTTGACTCTGGCCGGGGGGGGAGCAGGAACGGGCAGGGTCGCGGCTGGGGGGGCAGATGCTGTGGCAGCCGGTGCTGTTGTTACGGTTGTGGGCGTATCGGGACGTGTGGACCGGGTGGTTTTGAGAGGCACCTGTGCCGACGGTGGGGGGGCTGGCGGTGCAAGGGGGGCGTTGAGTTCTTTGAGTTTGGCAGAGGCCCTGAATTTATAACGGCTTTTAGGGCACTCATGAAACACCTTTTGAAAAAGGGCAATGGCCTGGTCCCTGTCCTCACGGCGTCCTGAAAACTGGGAAAGCCCCAGATAGACTTCAGCAGCCCTGTAAAGGGAGGCAGGAGCCCATCCGTCGTCAGGATCTTGATTATAAGCGTCCTTGAATGCCTTCGCAACATCTTCCCAGTGGGAGCGGTATTGTCGTTTTCCGGGGTCTTTCTGCAGATTCTGGAAGTCTCTGTCTGTCTGCAGGTAAAGATTCCGTACGGTTTGACCCCAGGAAGGGGATGTGGGGAATAAAAGAACAAAAACCATAAGGAAACAGAAAACAGAACCCCATAAAGGCCAAAAATTGCCCTGGGTGGATGGGTTTGCCGGGTATACCCTGATCCGGAGCTCTTTAAGAATCATGGGTTCTTGTTTCCTTCACTCGATAACTGACTGGCCAGGTGCAGCGGGCTGCAGCGACCGGTAATTGCTGCAGAAGATACATGTACTGTACAGGGTTGTGAACTCCAGTTTTGTCATTTCCATTCTCTGGTCAGGCATTCGTTTCCATGATTTTATTTCTGATGGAAGAGAGAAAATTGATTGCTTCCAGAGGGGTCATGGTATTGGGATCCGTTTCTTTCAGCATTTGGAGAACAATTTTTTCCGGGCCGGGAAAAAGGGAGAGCTGGCGTGGTTGATCAGGATCCATTTCTCCACCCTCGCTGCTTTTTTCTTCCCACAGGGGCTGTCCGTCTTCAACCCTGGCAAGCAGTGTTCCTGCACGGTGTATCACAGAATCCGGAAGTCCGGCAAGTTTTGCAACCTGGATACCATAACTTCTGTTGGCACCACCGGGTGTGAGTTTATGAAGAAAAATGATGTGATCGTCCCACTCACGCACGGCAACACTGAAATTTTTTACCCTTGGAAGGTTGGAGGCAAGGCGGATCATTTCATGATAGTGGGTTGCAAAAAGGGTTTTGATGCCTTTTTGCTTGAAGTCATGAAGATATTCAGCCACAGCCCATGCAATGCTGAGGCCATCAAAGGTGCTGGTCCCACGGCCTATTTCATCCATGATGACGAGGCTGTCCGCAGTGGCATTGTGCAGAATATTGGCAGCCTCTTCCATTTCCACCATAAACGTGGACTGGCCCTGAGCCAGGTTGTCCGAAGCACCGACCCTGGTGAATATACGGTCTGTAACGGATATGCGTGCGGATGAGGCCGGAACAAAACTTCCTGTCTGGGCCATGAGAACAATCAGGGCAACCTGACGCAGAACAGTAGATTTGCCTGCCATGTTCGGGCCGGTGATGATCAGCACCTGAGATTCTTTGTTATCCATGTAAATGGAGTTGGGGACATAGCGGCTGTCCGTAAGCATGTACTCCACAACGGGATGGCGGCCGTCTCTGATATCAAGAATGCCATCTGTGGTTATCTCAGGACGAACATAGGCTTTTTCTTCTGCCAGCTGGGCAAGGGCGAACAGCACATCAACTTTGGCCAGAAAGTCTGCTGCGGAGCTGATAGATGCGTGCATGGAAGCGGCTTTCTGTCGGACTTCATCGAAAATGGCCGTTTCCATACGGATCTGTTCTTCCTGGGCCCCGAGGACCTTATCTTCAAAATTTTTCAGCTCATCGGTTATGTAGCGTTCCGCATTGACAAGGGTCTGTTTGCGGACGTACTCCGGAGGAACAGACTTAGACTGTGCTTTGGATACTTCTATAAAATAACCGAAAACTCTGTTGAACCTGACTTTGAGTGTGCTGATACCGGTTTTATCGCGTTCACGGGCCTCCAGGCTGGCCAGATAACTCTTACCATCCGCTGCCATGGCAATCAGCTCGTCGAGCTTTGCATGAAAACCGGGTTTGATGACTCCTCCCTGATCCATCTGCACGGGAGCATCATTCCGGATGGCCTTGTCAAGCAGCACGGCCAGTGTGAACAGTTCTTCCTGGTTGCCTTGAAGTGTAAAAAGAGGAGAGGACATGTCTGCGAGAGATGACAGAATTTCCGGCAACAGCAGCAGGGAATTTTTTAGTGCCAGCAGATCTCTTGGGTGGCAGCGCCCCATGACAATGCGGGTGCTGATCCTTTCCAGATCGTGGATCTGTCGCAATTTTTCCCTGATCTGCCGTCGGACAAGAGGTCGTTCCAGGGCCATTCCCAGAGCATGATGTCTGGTTTCTATCGCTGGAATATCCATGAGTGGATAGGTAAGCCAGTGACGCAGGGTTCTTGCACCCATGGCAGTTACGGTTGCATCCAGTGTTTGGAGCAGGCTGCCTTTGGAAGTATTGTCCCGGAGATTTTGTGTGATTTCGAGATTTCTGAATGTGGTATCGTCCAGAAGGAGAATGCCATCCAGCGCATAGAGCTGTAGTCCCCTGATATGGGAAATGTCCTGCTTCTGGGTTTCCTGTACATAGTGAAGGAGGGCGCCTGCCGCGCCAACCCCGGCTCCCGCTCTCCGGATGCCATAACTGTCCAGACTGCGAATGCGGAACTGTTCCAGAAGGACGGCTCTGCCCCTTGCCGGAAGAAAGCAGGGTCCCGCTACGGGGCTAACCCTGGAGCGGTCGAAAATATTTTGAAAGTATAGTTTGTCTGGATTATGGTCAAAATCCTCGGGAAGGAGGATTTCCCTTGGCTGTATGCGGGCGAGTTCATCCCTTACGGCGGTTCTGGATCGGGTTTCTGTCACGCGGAAAATCGCCGTGGACAGATCCAGACAGGCAAGGCCCCACGTTTTTCCATGAAAAGCAATGGCAACAATAAAATTATTGGTTCTGTCATTAAGAAGATGGTCCTCAATCAGCATACCCGGTGTGAGAATTCGTACAACATCACGTTTCACAAGGCCTTTTGCCGTGGCAGGATCTTCGAGTTGTTCACATATGGCCACCTTGAAATTATTCTGTACAAGCTTTGCCATATAGATATCTGCAGATTTTACGGGAACACCACACATGGGTATGGCGTCCGGATCTTTGCGGTTGCGGGTTGTGAGGGTAATATCCAGTGCTTTTGATGCTGTTTCCGCATCATCATAGAACATTTCATAGAAATCACCCATGCGATAAAATAGCAGACAGTCCGGATGTCGGGCTTTAATGTCCATGTACTGCATCATCATAGGTGTTGGGACAGATGGATTACTCATGGGACTCCGTGGAGGATATATTGTTTTTGGCGGGGCTGGTATTTGGACAGATTCAGGGCTTGATTTCAGATTCCAGTGACAAAAGTTTGTATGGATCTGGCCTCTGTTTCAAGACAAATCCGGCCCGGGCAACAGGCGCCGGGCCGGAAAAAAATTTTGGATGAAAAGAATATCAGAGCCTTTGATCCTGAGCGTCTTCAGGAGAACTGTCATGTTCTCCATGGTTGTCCTGTCGTTTAGCAGAATATGCTTTGTCAGCCAGCTCCTCCTGAAGCGCTTCAATGGTTTCCAGGTGCTGCTGGTTTTCATTTCTCAGCATGCGGATTCGGGTTGCGGCACGGAATCGGATCATGAGGCTGCTGAAGAACATGATGAGAAAGCCTGCGGCAAAGCAAATGGCAAAATAAATTCCTGTGGGTGCATCAGGAAAACTATAGCCAAAAAAGTGAAAATTCAGAGAGAACGTATAGGTCTGAAGAAGGTACCCCTGATTCTGATAAAAAAGCAGGCCGATGAATCCAAGAACAAGTAAGGTAAGAATCAGCTTCATTCGTGTCATGGGTGTCCTTCTCCCGCAATGAAAGCAGTATGGATGAATAAACATCAGAGAATGGATTGCATACATTTTACAGCTGGAGGCATGCCAGAAGGGAATTTTACCTCCCTGAAATGAGGCAATAAATAATTTTGATACGTTTTTTACTGCTGAAGTTCAACCTCTTTTTTATTTTATTTCCGTAACCAAAGGCAGTTTCAGCTTCCCATGCGAAGCAGTTTCACTTTGCCATAGGCCGCAAGACGGTCTCCCTTCACGAGAACCATGGCTGTGATACCCTGTCTTTCGGCTGCTTTTTTGATGAGAGTGTCAATATCTTCTGGTTTATGGATTTGATTGGCCATGGATGTGGCAAGGGCATCGGCAAGGGCTGTATCCGGACCCATGACCACGGCGGCATCCGCCCTGCCGAAACTGATGGAGTGACCCAGAGTGCCGGATGAGGTGCAGATGCCCATGCCATCAACAGGAGGGGGGATCTGCATGGCAATTTTTCCGGAAAAAGGTGTGTCTCCCGCATAAAGTCCTATGGTAAGAGGAAGGTCGCTGCATGCAAACAGGTCTCCCCCGTTTTCCACAATAATACGGGAGGATCGGCGGAGCAGTTTTCTGCCCACCGCTTCTGCAATGGCCCCTGCAACGGAGGCCATGGGCCCCACTTCTGCAAGTCGGGAGGCGTTAGCCATGGATTGGATCAGAGTAGATGTACCAGGATTTTCGTTCCATGGTGTGAGGTTGGTGGAAAATTCAGGATAAGAGCTTATGTATTCCCGGATTTCCTGCCTCAGTCTGAGGAGGGTCTTCCGGGCTGCCACGGAAAGATCTGACACTGCTTGAATATGCAGGTCGGTTTCCTGCTCGGTCAGCCGGAAACCGACAAGGCCAGCATGGCCCATGGTGCTGCGGTAACGGTTTCGGCTTGAAAAAGGATCGTGCATTGAGTTGTATGGCTTTCTGTCTGAAAAATGACCGACAGGATCATAGGGCAAGGAGTAAGGGTTTTTAATTACGCAAGGAAGCAGTTTTTACGGTAAAAATATACTTCAAAACAGGATGCAGAACAAGGCTGCGTTGACAGTAAAATATAATTTCGTTTACAGACAGATGGCGATTTTTGGGTTCAGAGCAGGAGGGGTTGGATATGCCGGTGGACAAAATTTTTACATCAGATGAGGCGAATTCAGCCCCATTTTCGTTTAATGCCAGTGTGGCAGCTGTATTTGATGACATGCTGTACAGGTCTGTTCCTTTGTACAGTGAAACCCTCGGATTACAGATGACCCTGGCAAAGAGATTTTACAGGCCAGGAACACGGATGTACGATCTGGGATGTTCCCACGGAAATTTCGGGATCGGATTTCTTGAGGCGGCAGGGGATATGGATTTTTCGATGATTGCGTTGGATAATTCCGAACCCATGCTGGAAATTTATAAAAAGAGACTTTCGGTGCGGAAGGGCCGGGAGCGCATCCGGCTTTGCTGTGAAGATATCTGTGAAAGCCGATTGGAGAATGCTTCCGTGGTGGTCATGAATCTTACCCTGCAATTTCTTCCGCTTCCGATGAGAAAAGGACTTGTCTGCCGGATTTATGATGCCCTTGTGCCGGGTGGTATACTGCTTTTGACCGAGAAGGTGGTACATGAAAATACTTTTCTTACGGATATGCAGCAGGAACTTTACTATGAATTCAAAGCAGCCAATGGGTATTCTTCTCTGGAAATCAGCCGCAAGCGGGAAGCTCTGGAAAATGTGCTGGTACCGGAAACCATGGAAGCCCACCAGAAACGCCTTGCAATGGCAGGCTTCCGTAAGGTGGAAATATATTTGAAATGGTTTCATTTTACCAGTTTTCTGGCCGTAAAGGAGGACAAAGTATGCGGCGTCTGATGCTGGAAGCCGGCAGATTGGGGCTGACGGAAGCCGCTTCGGGGTTTCTTGGCCTTGTGACAGATTGCGAAGCCCGTCTCGGATCGTCTGATTTGCAGGCCAGGATGCTCCGTGAGGCCTTTGATTCCCTTCCTGATGTGATTCCCTCCATTGTGGAACTGGATAGAGACTGCATCTGTATTGGCAGGGCTGAGGACTTCACAAAGGAGCAGGCGCTGAACTTTTATGATGTTCTCAGGGGGCTGATACCATGGCGTAAAGGCCCTTTTTCCCTTTTCGGCGTGGATGTGGATACGGAATGGGTCTCTTCCATGAAATGGCAGAGGTTATGTCCCTTCATGCCTGAGCTGCAAGGAAGACGCATATTGGATATCGGTTCCAGCAACGGGTACTATCTTTTTCGTATGGCCGGAAAAAAGCCTGCTTTTGCTCTGGGAGTGGAGCCTTTTCTGCCCTACTATTATCAATTCCAGCTTGTGCAGCAGTATGCGCGGCATCCGGATCTTTTTATGTTCCCATCGGTTTTTGAGGCACTTCCGGATATGGGGCCTTTTTTTGACGTGGTTTTCTGTATGGGAGTTCTTTATCATAGAAAGTCTCCAGTGACGTTTCTGCAGGATGTGCGGGCCCGCATGAAAAAAGGATCGGACCTTGTTTTGGAAACCATGATTATTGAAGGAGATGAGCCTGTGTCTCTCACTCCCCTTGGCCGTTATGCCAAAATGCGCAGTATTTATTATCTGCCAACGGTTTCCTGCCTTTCCCGGTGGCTGGGTCATGCGGGGTTTTCTGATGTTCGCTGTGTGGATGCCGATTTTACCGGAACGGAGGAGCAGCGCCGGACAGCATGGTCTTTTGATGAGTCTCTGGAAGATTTTCTGGATCCGGAAAACAGATTCCGGACTGTGGAGGGGGAGCCTGCGCCCCTGCGGGCTGTGGTTCTGGCCCGGGCATGCTGATGCTGTATGTGGACTGCCGCGGTATGGAGCGGCTTGTTTTTACAGCAGGAGCATGAGGGCCGGTCAATTCGTTCAGATCCGGCGGTTTTGCAAGAGGCAGGCACGGAATGGCTGTCCTGTTGTTCGGTTAGCCAAATTCGCCAAAATAGTGACCACACTTCTGAAGGCTTACTGTAAATGGCTGAAAAATGGATATGTGGTACCCATAAAAAATTGCTTCATTTGATTTCATTGGGCTTTCAAAAGAATGACGAATTTGGGTTAGTCCGCTAATGGTTCAATCTAAGGAGCTGATTATGGGCGTTCTGCATCTGGATCTTTCACGGCACTGCATAGTGACGGAAATTAAACGTCAGCAGGAAAGGGCTGTGTCTCTTGCCCTGAAGGGAAAGATGGATCAGAATATCGTGGAGCGGGCGGAGATACTCCGCCAGGTCCTTGAAAATACAGACCTGAAATTATGGCGGGGAAAGTTTGCTGAGCTCCAGGGCGGCAGCAGGGAAACCGTGAGGTTGTCCTGGGGGCCGGATGGAGTCTGGTTGAGCCTTGGGCAAAGGGATTACCCATTGTAATGGTTTTGATGGGAATTGAAGGCGATCTTCGCTGAGGTCGCCTTCTTCGGATATGCTTATTTGATTATCCACTGGCCTTTATCATTTTTGACGGCCTGAACCTGGCCTTCAATGGCTATGGTGCCTGAAACATCCACAAGGGCCGTATTGTCGATGGTTTCAGCTATGGTGAAGGTAAGACCGGAAGTATTGGTCTGAATACCCTGATCAAGAATAATTTGTCCCTCAACATGCTTGCGGGCAGCGCTTTCCGGCGTTGTCTTTTCTGCGGTACAGGCGGTAAACATGAGTGCGGATGCAACAAGGCTGACATAAAACAGGTATTTCATGGTAAACCTCCATCGTAAATAGGTTGGCAAGACAATAAGTCCGATTCTTATACTTTCTGCTGGCCCATCGTCAAGTCTCCGGGGATATTCTTCCCAGAAAGAAATGGTGAGAGTAGGCAATGCCATGCCCAGAGGCCGGTTCCTGACGCTTTGGAGCGATGGGAAAGTCCATTCTATGCCGAAAAAGGACTGATGCCCATGGAAAAGAGGGCTTTTTGCTGACGGGCCTGCAGGTGAATACCGGGGCGGCAGAGGCGGTCTGCAGATTTTCTGCCCGGATGAGGGATGAGAGAGATACCGGTAAGATTTGGTGCAACGAAGGCTGGTCTCTGTGCTGTCCGGCCATGAAAGGAAGCGTGGTGATACTGACAAAAAATATAATTCGTTTCAGCCGATTTGCCGGTTTAACACTCTTTGTTTTTTTTTGCCTATGGCTCTGGAATTTCTGGGATGGTGAGCTGTTTCATGCATGGAAAGAGGAAGCCGGTCCCGTTCCGTTTTTTATGGCCCTTGCCCTTTTGCCTCTTGCAGGTTTTCCCACAACCCCGTTTTATATACTTGCAGGAGCGACCTTTGGCTGGGTGACTGGCTTGACGGGTTCGGCTGTAAGTCTTGGAATCAATTTGGTTCTTTCCTTCTGGGTGTGCAGGAGCGGTCTGCGTCCTCTGCTGGAGAGGGTCCTTGCCCGGACTTCCTACCGCCTGCCCCAGGTCCGCCATGGACGGGCGGTAGTCTTTACGGTTACGGCGAAACTCCTCCCTGGAGTTCCCGCCTTTGCCAAGAACTATCTGATTGCTTTAAGCGGCGTGTCGTTTCGGACTTATTTTTTAATCAGTTTTCCCATCAGCATGATGTATGGAGCTGCTTTTGTACTTCTGGGAGAATCCATTCTGGAGAAGGATCTGGGCAGGGTGGGGTGTGTGGCAGCTGTTCTTGGTCTGCTAGCCTTTGCCATATGGGTGCTGCGTCGGAAGCTCAAAGCCCTCAGGGAATCCCCCGTATCCTGAACGGCAGATGGTATCAGCGGATCAGCTGGTTCATTTCAAAGATTGGCAGGCATATGGCAAGAACAATGAGGCCTACACTGATCCCCATTATGAGAATGACAACAGGCTCCAGCATGGATGTAAGGGCTGTTACCATATTCTGACTTTCGTTTTGATAAATATCGGCAACCTTTTCCAGCATTGCCTCAAGATTGCCGCTGCGTTCACCTATCTGAATCATCTGGAGGGCCATGTCCGGAAAGCCGCTGCCCGCCGCAAGGGATGATGCCAGCCCTTCCCCCCGTTCCACAGCCTTTACTGCTTTGGAAATTGTAGCTGCCAGCACCTTGTTGCCCACAACATTCTCAACAATCCCCAGAGCCGTTAAAATAGGGACTCCGTTGGCCAGAAGTGATGCAAGGGTTCTGCAGCATCGGGATACAGCCAGTTTTGTTGTAAGATTTCCTGCTATGGGGAGTCGGAGCAGTACGGCATCTATCCGGGTTCCAAAGCGGATTGACGCTCGGGCCATCCTGAAGCCAAAGGGCAGTGCTGCCATAGCCGGGAGCAGGATCCACCATGTTGCCTTGAGAAATCCGCTGATATGCAGGAGAATCCGGGTTGGCATGGGCAGTTCCTGCTGCATATCGGCAAAAATAGCCACAAGGCCCGGGACAATGAAGGTCATAAGGGCAAAAAGAACCAGCCCCCCGAAAAGTGCCATGATAACCGGATAGGCAAGGGCTGACTGGATTTTTGATTTAAGGGCCTCCTGATTTTCAAGAAGATCTGCAAGCCGTTCGAGAACCAGTTCCAGTGTCCCGGAGCTTTCTCCTGAGCGGACCATATTGACATAAATGGGTGAGAAACTTCCTGCTTCTGCGGCAAGGGCGTCCGCAAATCCAGCACCACCCTCAACGGAGTCTTTGATTCTGGACAAGGCCCGTCGTACAGGAGTGGACCGCGTCTGGGCAATCACGGATCCCAGGGCACTGACCAGAGGGAACCCGGCACCGGTGAGGGTTGCCAGCTGCCTTGTAATGAGGCTTACATCTTTGGGCCGTAAGCGTTTAGATCCCAACGTGTTCAGAAGTCGTTTTTTTTCGTGTGCCCGGCTGCGAACTTCCTGCATCAGTGTGGGATACAGATTCTGATCCCGTAGTCGGTTCCGTGCCATCTGCATGCTGTCAGCATCAATGACACCTTTGCATCGTTTTCCTTTGGGGGTGAGTGCGGTATACTCAAAAACAGGCATGATGTTTTTTCCGGAAAAGGGGAGGTGCGGTTGATACAGGCACCCTATAGAAAACATCTGTAACAATCCTTGTCAAGTCTGGTATGTGGTCTGTATTCATCGTGGATGTTGCTCATAAAGGCATTCATGCCGTATTGCTTTTGTCTGATTCTGGCAGGCATCGGGCTGCGGTGAGGTCTCTTTTTTGAAAGAGCCTCTCTAGCCGGCTTTTTTGCTTTCATCCTTTGCAAGCTGTGGTGTTTGGCGTATAAAATAGTCGATGTCGTTTAGGATACCGAACTGTACGCATGCCCTTGCCCTTGCCCGAGGAGTTTTCTGATGAACCTGAAAAATATGAGTGTACGCTGGAAAATTCTTGCCGTTGTCGCTTCAGGACCTCTGGTTGTTGCGCTGATTTTAGCCATTATGAGAGTGGGGGATATCCGCAGGGGAGCCTACGAAGGAATACTCGAAAAAAGCAGGGCCATTGTGCTTATGGCTGAAGCTGCACGGAACGAAATGGCTAAAAAGCTGGAAATGGACGTCATGCGTCCCTACAAAGATCTGGATGACAGGCAGATTATGGAGGCTGTGCCGGTAATTACGGCGCTGAACATGGCGGCCATCAATGCGGAAAAAGCAGGCTATCGTTTCCGTGCTCCCAAGATCAGTCCCAGAAATCCTGCCAATACCCCGAATGCCGTAGAACTGGCAGTTCTGAGGGAACTGGCGGAAGGAAAAATTGAAGAAAAGATTATTTTTGAGAAAGATCAGGTCCGGTATTTTAAAGCCATAACCCTGACCCAGGAGTGCATGCTCTGTCATGGGGATCCGAAAGGCTCCAGAGATCCTGTTGGGGGAGTGCGGGAGGGGTGGAAGGTTGGCGAGGTACATGGAGCCTTTGAAATTATTTCTTCCCTTGATGCGGTTCATGAGGCTGTTTTTCGTGCCAGGGTTTCGGTGGCCCTCTGGGTACTGGTAATTCTTTCTGTGGTTATCGGGTTTGGATGGTGGCAGATTCGCCGAAACGTACTGCGCCCTCTTTTTCTTTCTGAGTCCATGCTTCAGGCAGTGGCATCTGGAGATCTGACGTCTCAGGTGAAGTATGTTTCGGGAGATGAGTTTGGACGAATGATTACGGCAATGAACAATATGTCTGCTGAACTGCGATCCATGCTGGGTGGTATTGGAACTGCTGGAGTCGGGCTGAAGACCACCATGGAGGGACTGGGCCGCATTTCAGAGATCTTGAATGACAATGCGGAAGAAAATGCTGCGAGGGCCAATTCCGTGGCCGCTGCCAGTGAAGAAATGAGCAGCAACATGAATTCTGTGGCTGCGGCAGTGGAACAGACCACAACCAATGTTTCCATGGTTGCTTCCGCAGCGGAACAGATGACGGAAACCATCCACGCCATAGCCAAAAATTCTGAACATGCACGCGCCATTACGGAGGATGCAGTGGTGCAGGCCGAAGAAGTATCTCTGCACATGGAGACCCTTGGGAATGCGGCCAGGGAAGTGGGCCAGGTAACAGAAGCCATCAATACGATTTCTGACCAGACCAATCTTCTGGCCCTGAATGCGACCATAGAAGCGGCAAGGGCGGGAGAGGCCGGCAAAGGTTTTGCTGTTGTGGCCAACGAGATCAAAGAATTGGCAAGACAAACCGGAAGGGCAACGGAAGAAATACGAGAAAAAATCCATGGCATTCAGGATTCCACCTCTGCAACCGTGGATCGTATTGCCAAAATTTTATCGGTTATTCAGGATGTTAATTCTATTGTGGTTTCCATTGCCACGGCTGTGGAGCAGCAGAGCAAAACCACTCATGAAATAGCTGACAATGTACTGCAGGCTTCCCAAGGCATACAGGAAATGAATCATAATGTTTCAGAGGCTTCTATTGCTGCCTCAGAAATTGCAAAAGACATTGCTGCTGTCCACAGATCTACGGACGACGTGGTACAAAGCGGCCGATCTCTGAAGGCAGAAGCCGATGCCATGCGCAAGCAGCTGTTGGAAGTGCAGTCTCTTGTACAGCGCTTTCACATTTGATATCTGTTTTGTTTTATAGTTTTTGCAGCGAATCAAAGACGGGAAAACCTTATGAGCAATCCTTTTGTGGGAAAATCTCTGGTTGCCATGCCAAGGCTTGAAGATCCTTGGTTTTTCAGGTCTGTTGTGTGTATGGCCATCCATGATGCAGGAGGGAGCTTCGGAGTGGTTGTGAATAATTCTCTTTCAGACATTTCGGAAGCGGATGTGTTCCGTTCCATTGGTATGGCCTGCAGCAAGTGTAACCAGAGTCGACCGGTTTTCTGTGGTGGTCCTGTGCGGGAAGATGGTCTTTTTGTTTTGCATGGCCCACCCTTTGACTGGAAAAGCTGCCTTCCCATTACGCCGTATATAGGTTTGAGTTTTTCACGTGATATAGTAGAAGCCATTGCTGCAGACAGGGGGCCTGCTTCCTATAAAATGATGCTGGGTTGTTCCGGCTGGAGTCCGGGGCAGCTTGAAAATGAAATATGCGAGAATGCATGGCTTGTGCATACTGTATCCGCAGACCTGCTGCTTTCCCTGTCTGCGGATAGTTGCTGGGATACGGTTCTTCAAAAAATGGGGATTCGGCCTGAGTTCCTGGCGGCGGAGGGCGGAAACGCCTGATAGGCCTCCGGATTGTAGTTGTCTGCCGGGTCTGGATTGAATCAGCAAGAAGGTTGAGGCGTATTGCATAATGGAGAAATATCGCATCTGGAAGGATGGGCTTGGAGTCCTTGCGAAAGATCTGCTTGATCTGGCTGTTGAGTATGAAGAAAATGATGATATCCATTCCGGAAGTGGGCCATCCTGGCAACGGGATACAAAAGAGATTATGAGACAGTTCCGGGAAGAAACTCTGAAGGTCGCTGTTGTGGGTACCATCAAGTCGGGGAAAAGCACACTGGTCAATGCGTGGCTGGGCGGCGACATCCTGAAACGGGGTGCTGGAGTTGTCACTTCCATTGTGACGAGGGTCCGCCGTGGTGAAAAACTCCGTGCTGAGGTACGGTTCAAGGGCTGGGATGAAGTTAATGCAGATATTGAAGGGTCGCTGGCTCTTTTCCCCGCTTCCGGCTGGCGTCAGGTGGAAGCCCGGTTTGATATCCGCAGGGACAGGGACAGGGAAGATCTTCGGGTGGCCCTGCAGACATTGGGAACGGATCAGCTGGTAACGGAAGACGCGAGGAATATTCACAGCGTTTATCTGTCTTCCTATCTGGAAGGATATGATTCCGTCAAAGCCTTTATCACGACCGACACCCCTGCTGCTGTTTTTGAGGAAAGCTGCTTTTCAGATTATCAGATGTTTGTTGCCGATGAGGTACTGGCAGCCTATGTGCGGGACATTCTTATTACAGTTGATGATCTGAGTATGCCAGATGGCATTGAGCTTGCCGACTGTCAGGGAAGCGATGCGCCCAATCCGCTTCACATTGCTCAGGTTCAGGATTATCTTTTTCAGGCCCATCTGGTTTTATACGTAATCAGCAGCCGGACAGGGTTACGTCAGGCAGATTTGCGTTTTTTGAATATGATCCGCAGAATGGGAATACTGGATTCAGTTGTTTTTGTTTTGAATACGGATTTTGGCGAACATGCGGATGAAGAGGACGTACTGCGAGTGGTGGAAAAGGTATCTTCTGAACTCGGGTTCCTGTGCCCGGGTGTTCACCTGAATGTTTTTTCTGCCCTCTACCGACTTCTTAAAACACTGGAAGGGCAGGGTGAGCTTCCGGAAAAAGAACGTCTTCGTCTTGCGCAGTGGGAGGCGGATCCATCCATGGTCAAGGAAAGTATCAGGGCCTTTGAACATTTCAACGCATCACTGAGTGCCCGAATGACCCATGAGAGGGCGCAGTTGCTCCTGATGAACCAGGCGGCACGTTTACGTCAGATTACAGCATCCCTTATTAATCGATGTCTTGTGGATTGCGACCTTCTTGGAGGAGACCAGGAAAAGGCTGCCCGGATTCTTGAGGAGGTCAGGGGAAGGCATCGGAGGGTAGCTCAGGTTCAGGGGTTGATCCGGAGCACGCTGGATGGAGCCAGTGCGAGCCTTGAAAGGGAGTTGAAAACCAGTCTCGATCGGTTTTTTGATAGCGCTTCGGGTGAGGTGATTCCCGGTATTCTCAGTTTTATTCGAGACTACCGGCCGGATATGGGCAATTATGCTGGAATTCTTGACAGTTCGGGCTTTTCTCTGGCCCTTTATCATGCTTTTCAGGACTTCCGGCAAGCGCTGGATACCTATATGACCGATCGGGTTAATCCGGAAATTGTCCGTTCTGTTCGGGAGATGGAAGTCAGAATGCAGGAATATTATACTGAGGTTGCAAGGCCTTACGTATCCATGGTGAACGATATCTTGGAAGAGTATTGTGCTGGATTGCGAGGTATGGGGGTTCCCCTTGATATTCCTTCTTCTGCGAAGACACCGAGTATTGTACTTGATCCGAGAAGTCTGGCTGAGCGAATGGGCTTGCGCCTTCCCCCTGCCCGAGCCGTTACGCGATACAGTGCCCGTGTGCGGACGGAGGGACATATGGCTTTCGGGTTTCAACGGTTGAGGCGTTGGCTTTCCATCGTTTTTTCAAAAGACAGGGATGCAGCAAAAGAAGGAGTAACGGGAAAAGAGGGTTTGAAGGTACTTGCTAACAGTTTGAAAAAAATTCGTAAAGAGGCAGACAGGCAGATTGTTCAGCATATGGTGGATTATCGTGAAAATCTTAAATTTCAATATGTTTTGCGGTTGTCTTCGGCTCTTGCCGGAGCTCTTCAGGCAGATCTGGAAGCCCGTTTCAGTACGTGCGTGGGTGAGATGGATATTCTGGACCAGACAGCAGCGCGTAGGGGTGCGAGTCAGGAGGAAAGGCTTGTGCTGATTGCTGGTCTGATAGAAAAAAGCAGGGAGCTGGATGTACGCTTGTCGGCTATTCAGGAAGCTATGGTGAGCGATGTGCCAATCATGCCTGTACACGGATAAGTTGACCGGAAAGAGGCTCTGGGTTTTCATAGGCAGCTTTTGAGTTTGAACGGGTGTTCGCTGTTTTATCCTTTTGTTGCTGTAGCTGTATCAGGGCAAGGTCCTGAAGGGCAGCGCTGCGTATCATTGTGGCTCGGGCGGCTACACTGCGGTCCTGGGGGGATGGGTCGGAAGGAGCCATGGCTGCACGGCGGACCTGTTCCATTTTCCTGGCGGTGGCTTCCGGATCGCCAGGAATCGGAGAGACATCAATGGACACCTCTCCTCCAATGGCATACATTTTCCCATCCGGACCCTTCTGATATATGTAGCGGATGCCGCCATTTACATGCCCTCCACCTGCGCTTATATGGGCTTGTTCATGGGTACGGACTTCCTGATCACGGGTTTTCAGTTCCGATACCATGCGTAACTGGGAGGGAGTCAGTTTGGATAAGCCAGTTAATGAACCTGCCGTTTCTTCATTTTTTCCGGTTCGGCCGGTATTTTCAGGAGAGGCGACGGGCGCAGCTGGTTGAGTGCGGCCTGTTGTGGCAGCTTTTTCAATGCGGGGGCCACCGTGTGAACCCGGCTGTATATGGATGGCGGTTTGAATATTCATGACCGTCTCCGGATAATGGGGCTCAGCTTACGTACAGGGCGCAGCATGGCTGCAGAGCAAATCTGCATAAAATCATAAGGCTTTTTTTGATTTCTGTAAATCGCCAAGATGCGAGTAGTTGTTTTTTTGTGGAGAAAACGCAGGCCTTCTTCCTTTTGGATGAGTTGGGCATTTCACGCATGGTACCCGTTGGCTGGATGGTCAGAGAGTCCATTTGGGTGGTTAGAAAAAGGAGAATATATTTCATAGTCTCTGCTAAGCCAGAAGAAGACGGAAGATGTTGGAAACGTCATTGACCATAAGGGGGTATTTTGCTAATTAAAAAAGTTTTGAAATAGCTTTTGGGGGGGGTATGGATCGAAAGGCTTTTATAGAAAGAAAAACGGGTGAAACGGATATTCGCGTTTCATGGAATCTGGATGGCAGAGGACAGTCCCGAATAGATACGGGGGTTCCTTTTTTTGACCATATGCTGACCCTGTTTGCGGCACATGGGTGTTTTGATCTTGAGGTGGACTGCAGGGGGGATATCGATATTGACTGGCATCATACCGTGGAGGATGTCGGCATTGTCCTTGGTGATGCTCTTGCGGAGGCTTTGGGTGCCCGCAAGGGGCTTGCGCGGTATGGAGATGCTGTTGTTCCCATGGATGAGACCCTTTGCAGAGTGTCTCTGGATCTGTCAAACAGGCCTTTTCTCGTTTGTTTTCTGCCGGATCCCATCCGTTGTCCGGGGCCCTTTGATCCTTATCTGGCAAAAGAATTTTTAAGGGCTTTTTCAGTAAAGGCGGGGATTACCCTGCATGTTGATGTTCCCTATGGTGAAAACAGTCACCATATTGTGGAGGCCATGTTCAAAGCCCTTGGAAGAGCGCTGGATAAGGCGGTGTCTCTGGATCCGAGGGTTACGGGAGTTCCCTCCACCAAGGGCATCCTGTAGGAACAGAATTGTGGGGGGCTTTTTTAAGAAAGGCATTACATGATACTCATTCCCGCTGTAGATATTAAAAATGGTCGTTGTGTGCGTCTCTTCCAGGGGCGTATGGATGCTGAAACTGTCTTTTCCCATGATCCAGTCTCACAGGCCGCTCAGTGGGAAGCGGAAGGTGCCAGACTGATTCACCTGGTGGATCTGGATGGGGCCGTTGAGCAAAAACCCAGAAATCTTTCACTCATTGAAGAGATTCTTGCTGCGGTTACTGTTCCGGTGCAGGTCGGCGGAGGAATCCGTTCCATGGAGACCATTTCCCATTATCTCTCTATCGGTGTGGAACGTATAATATTGGGAACAGCAGCCCTTCGGGATCCGGAGCTTGTCTGTTCCGCATGTGAGCGCTGGCCAGGTCGCATAGTGGTTGGTATTGATGCACGGGGAGGCCGGGTTGCTGTGGATGGCTGGACGGAAACCACAGAAACGGCGTCAGTTGAGCTCGCAAAGCGCTTTGAAGGAGTGGGGGTAGCAGCTATTATCTTTACGGATATCGGAAGAGATGGGACCCATGGTGGGGTAAATATAGAAGAAACACGCGCGCTGGCAGAAGCCGTATCCATTCCTGTGATTGCTTCCGGTGGTGTTTCGACTATCAGAGATCTGGAGGCCCTCCTTCCATTGGAAGCCTCTGGGGTAACAGGGGTCATCAGTGGGCGTGCCCTTTATGAGGGAACTCTTTCCATACTCCAGGCGAATCAGCTCTTTTCTTCTAGGTGATAACCTCCTACAGCCGTTGTATGCAATGGGCTGAAAAGGGGCTCCATGCCCCTTTGGGCTGATGTGTGAAAAAAATATCCTCACTTTTTCTTGACAGGAGTACAAAACGGGTTAACTTCTGCAGGTTGTCACCCTTTTTTTTAAAAGGGGTAGTTTGCGTTCGTTGGGTACCGTGAGGCTTTTGACGTGTAGACAGAAGAGGGCCGCCTTGGGTGCAAGGATAACGGATGAAACCATTGAAACGCTTCGGAATGTCGCAGATATTGTTCAGGTGGTTTCCGATCGTGTAACTTTGAAACGCACTGGCCGACGTCTGTCTGGCCTCTGTCCTTTTCATACAGAAAAATCACCCTCTTTTTCAGTGGATCCTGAAAGGCAGATGTATCATTGCTTTGGCTGTGGTGCAGGAGGGGATGTGTTTTCTTTTGTTATGCAGAGTGAAGGCCTTTCTTTCCCCGATGCCGTAAAAAATCTTGCCGAACGTTTTGGTATTCCTCTTTCTTCCGGTGGAGATAACGACACTTATACAGGTGAAAGACAAGCTGTTCTTGACGTAAACCGACTTGCTCAGTCCGCTTTCCGACACGGCCTGATGAAAAGCTCCCTTGGTAATGCAGCCAGAGAGTATTTGAAAGAGCGGGGGATAGCGGATTCTTTTGCAGAATTTTTTGAACTTGGTTTTATCCCCGATGGATGGTCGTATCTCAGAGACTATCTTGCAAAAAAAGGTGTTGGTAGCGATCTGATGGAAAAGGCAGGGCTGGTGGTCAGGAGTCAACAGAATCGTGCCTATGATCGGTTTCGTAACCGGATAATGTTTCCGATACAGGATATTCAGGGACGCATAATCGGATTTGGTGGCAGGGTTCTGGGGGATGGTAACCCCAAATATATGAACTCTCCTGAAACCATAGTATATCACAAGGCCAGGTCTCTTTACGGTCTTTATCAGGCCCGCCATGAAATTCGGAAAAAACGGACTGTCTATGTGGTGGAAGGTTATTTTGATGTCATCAGCCTTCATCAGCATGGTATTCCGGAAACCGTTGCTGGACTGGGTACGGCTTTGACCCGGGAACAGGTTCAGTTGTTGAGAGGGTATGCGGAT
Source organism: Desulfobotulus pelophilus (assembly GCF_026155325.1). Classification (NCBI taxonomy): domain Bacteria; kingdom Pseudomonadati; phylum Thermodesulfobacteriota; class Desulfobacteria; order Desulfobacterales; family Desulfobacteraceae; genus Desulfobotulus; species Desulfobotulus pelophilus. The sequence continues at coordinate 90,640 of NZ_JAPFPW010000014.1, forward strand.
TGCCTTGTGCTTGTTTTTGACGGAGATGCCGCAGGCCTGAAAGCTGCTGAACGTGCGGCTCCGGTTATTCTGTCTCAGGCCGTGGATGCAAGGGTTCTGCTCCTCCCCACAGGAGAGGATCCAGACACTTTTGTACGCCGTTATGGAAGAGATGTGTTTTTAGAGGAGGGTGCAAAGTCTGAGCCCCTTTTTTCTTTCTTGGTCCATTCTTCCCTCCGGCGCTGGGGCAGGGACCCGGCAGGGCGTATGCGTTCTTTGGATTTTCTTCTCCCGATTCTCGATAATGTTGCAGATCCAGTTGTCCGAGATCTGTACCTGCGGGAGTTGGCTGATGGTCTTGATATGGAGGAGAGGGCAGTCAGGGAACGTTTGGGAAAAACGGGGCTGCCCAGGGCGGTTTCAGGAGGTGCTCCGGATCGGTTGGCAGTTGTTTCGGAGCATTTACCCATGGAGGAGGCTTTGGTATCTCTCATGCTGTCGGTCCCGGAGGCAAGGGAGCGATTGGCTGCTTTACACCCGCTGGATTTTTTTTCAGACCCTGTATTGAAGCGTATGGCTTCCTGTCTCCTTGACAGTAAGGATGATGACTATGGCTTGGCGGATGCCGAAATGCTTAGGGATACGGAAGTGCAGAAGTGTCTGGCCCGAATTCGTTTTCAGAGTTCTGCCTGGACTCTTGATAACGCGGATACCCTTATTTCACAGTTTCAGCGTTTGCAGCAGCAGGCGCACAGAGGTTCCGGCCTTATGAACCGTATTAAGGCCGCAGAAGCGGGCAGGGATCAGACCCGATTAATGGCCTTGCTTGAACAGAAACAACAGCAGGCCCGGGAAGCGGCAAAGCTCGGGCTGACCCGTGTAGTAACACCTAGGAGGCATACCCAATGACCCAACCGTCCGCTGGCGATAAAAAGGCGCGTGCTGCACAGAAAAAAGAGCTCAAGTCTCTTCTTGAGATGGGAAAAATGCGCGGATACCTCAGCTATGATGAAGTATATGAGGTCTTATCGGATACGGTTACGGCCGAACAGATGGATGCTGTTTTTGTGACGCTTGGGGAAATGGGCGTCAAAATAATGAAAGCATCGGATCTCCCCGTAAAAAAGATTTCTAAAATAAATGAAGATTCAGAAAATGCAGAGGATTTTCTTGATCGTCCTGATCTGGAGGAAGAAGAAGATCTCGAAGAGGCTGAAGAAGAGGAAAAGAAAGAAATTCCCAAGTTTGCCTCAAGCGATGAGTCTGAGGTGGATTTTGGTTCTGTTACGGACCCTGTGAAAATGTACCTTCGGGAAATGGGTATGGTGACCCTTCTCAGTAGAGAAGGGGAAATTGAAATTGCCAAAAAAATTGAACAGGGTGAGCAGGAGATTCTCAAGGCAATGCTGGAAATGACGGTGGCTGTAGATACCCTCATCAGTCTGGCGGACCGTATACAAAATGGAGAGCTGCGGCCTAAACATGTGCTAAGGGATATCGATGAAGGGGATACCCTGCTTGATGAAAATCGTCAGATAGGCGAGTTTCTGGATGTAATCCGTGAAATCAAGATCCTTCATGCAGAAAATGCTGACCTGCGTGAAGTAATTTCAGATCCGGATATGGATTACGAGGAAAAAAGAAAGCATCGCAGAGTTATTTCCAAACGTAATGAAAAAATTTTTGACTGCATCAAGGAGTGGCGGCTTGAGAGCAGTGTCACGGATCGTATAGAGAAAAAAATCCGTCACCATATCTCATGGTTTGAAGTGATGAACAAGCTCATGGGGCAGGCGGCAGAGGCTTTTGATACAACCATTACGGATTTTCGGATACGGCTTCAGGAAGAATCCATATTTCTGGCGTGGGCAGAAGAACGGACGGACTATAACCAGGACAGGCTGAAAGATATTTTTTCTGATCTGCGCCGTATTCAGGCACAAATTGAGGCCCGTGAATATAGCCTAAAGGCCAACATTCGTTCCTTGAAAAAGGTTATTTCCAATGTGGATGAGGGCAGGGAATGTGCTAAGAAAGCAAAAAGCGAACTTGTTCGGGCCAATTTGCGGTTGGTGGTGAGTATTGCCAAAAAGTATACAAACAGAGGATTGCAGTTTCTGGATTTGATTCAGGAGGGCAATATTGGCCTGATGAAAGCCGTTGATAAGTTTGAGTACCGCAGGGGTTATAAATTCAGTACCTATGCCACATGGTGGATACGCCAGGCCATTACCCGTGCCATTGCAGATCAGGCACGAACTATTCGTATTCCTGTGCACATGATTGAAACCATTAATAAGCTGATTCGCACCTCCCGTTATCTTGTTCAGGAACTTGGCCGCGAACCAAGTCCTGAAGAAATTGCAGAAAAAATGGAAATTCCGCTCGATAAGGTACGCAGAGTGCTGAAGATAGCGCGGGAACCTATTTCCCTTGAGACGCCCATCGGGGAAGAAGAAGATAGTCATTTGGGTGACTTCATAGAAGACAAGAAGTTTATGCTTCCTTCCGATGCTGCGATCAATCTCAATCTTTCCGAGCAGACGCGGCGTGTGCTGGCAACGCTCACGCCGAGGGAAGAGAAGGTTTTGCGTATGCGTTTCGGTATCGGAGAAAAAGCGGATCATACTCTGGAAGAGGTTGGTAAGGACTTTGCTGTTACCCGTGAGCGAATTCGTCAGATTGAGGCAAAAGCCTTGAGGAAGCTGCGTCATCCAACGCGCAGTAAAAAGCTGAAAAGTTTTATTGAATATTGATTTTATCCCTATTGCTGAACGATGTGATGTGACTTTCTCTTGACAAGCTTATGTCAAAAAGATATTAAGTTAAGGTTTTTTGGGCCTATAGCTCAGCCTGGCAGAGCCACCGGCTCATAACCGGTCGGTCCCTGGTTCAAATCCAGGTGGGCCCACCAAAATTTAAAAAAAGCTCCCGAAAGGGGGCTTTTTTTTTGTGTTTGCCCGGC